>JBJEOT010000044.1:0-8095 GCA_051880855.1 Ruminococcus sp. | reverse complement strand
GACCGTATCAGACAGAGCATTGATACCCTCTGCACCCCAAGGGATATTGAAAATCAACATAGCCAAAGCAACAGAAACCAATCCTTTGAGGAAATCGAAAACAAAGGTGAGAATTGCGGGGACAACGCCTACGCAGCGCAGTACATTGGTAAAGCCCGCGTTACCCGAGCCCATCTCCCTGACATCCTGTTTCTTTGAAAGCTTTGAGATTATTACCGCAAAGCTTAAGCTTCCGAGCAAATAGGAAGTAACTGCAACAAGCAGTATTCTCCACCAATATAATGTAAGAAACTCCATTAGTCCTTGTCTCCTCTCTCCCTGACAACAATTCTGACAGGAGTGCCTTCCAGACCGAAGGCCTCACGGATACGGTTTTCAAGATAACGCTGATAAGAAAAATGAAAAAGCTCTGCGTTATTACAGAAGAAAACAAATGTCGGCGGCTTTGTAGAGGGCTGAGTTACATAGTAAATCTTAAGTCTTCTGCCCTTGTCTGAGGGAGGCTGAACCCTGACGGTTGCCTCTGCCAAAAGCTCGTTCAAAACGCCGGTGCGGATTCTCATTGCGTTTGTATTTGCAACGAAGTTAATAAGCTCAAACAGTTTTTCTATGCGCTGACCTGTTTTTGCCGAAACGAAAATTGTCGGCGCATAGGACATAAAGGCGAATTCAGTGTCGAGGTTCTTGCGAAACTCGTTCATTGTTTTGTCGTCTTTCTCAATTGCGTCCCACTTGTTAACAGCAATGATACAGCCCTTGCCTGCCTCGTGAGCCATACCGGCAATTTTTGTATCCTGCTCGGTAGGGCCTTCCTCGGCATCAATCATAATAACACAGACATCAGAGCGCTCAATTGCCATTTTTGCTCTGATGATGCTGTACTTTTCTATGGCGTTGTCAACCTTATTTTTGCGGCGGATTCCGGCTGTATCAATAAAGATGTACTTTCCGTTAGAATTCTCTACCGCTGTGTCAACACTGTCACGGGTTGTGCCTGCAATATTTGAGACAATGCTTCGCTCTTGACCTGTGATACGGTTGATTAATGAGGACTTGCCCACATTTGGCTTGCCGATAACGGCAACAGAGATAACCTCACTATCCTCTTCTTCAAACTCGCTTTCGGGGATAAGCGCAAAGATTGCGTCAAGCAGGTCGCCGGTGCCGTGGCCGTGGACTGACGAAACCTGGATAGGCTCGCCCAAGCCTAAGTTGTAAAACTCGTAAAAAGCAGGGTCAGGCTCGCCTATGGTATCGCACTTGTTAACGCAGAGCACCACAGGCTTACCGCTTTTCTGAAGCATCTGAGCAACTTCCAGATCACTTGCTACAACTCCTGAGCGAATATCGGTAACCAGAACAGTAACATCGGCAGTCTCAATAGCAAGCTGAGCCTGTCGGCGCATCTGAGAAAGAATGATATCGTCGGAATAAGGCTCGATACCGCCTGTGTCAATAATAGTTGCTTTGCGGTTAAGCCACTCAACTTCGGAGTAAATCCTGTCACGAGTTACACCGGGGGTATCGTCAACAATTGATATACGCTGACCAGAAAGCTTGTTGAAAAGCGTTGACTTGCCAACATTAGGTCTGCCCACAATTGCTATAACCGGTTTTGCCATATATATCTCTCCTTTAAGTCAAAAGGTGATAATCAAATCCAAAATAAATCAACGAAGTATTGCTTCGAGTAAAGCTTCACCGCTGTTTTCAACAGGAGTTACAGGAGTTTTCAGCCTCTCGGACGCCTCGCTCAAGGTGACATCATCAAGGAATACTTCCTCTCCTGCACGGAGCATACACGAAGTAATCAGGACTTCTGTGCCTAAATCCTTGTTGCTTAACTGATTTATAAGATCTTGTCCTACTATTAAGCCGGACACATTTATCATATGTCCGAAGAAATCATTTATTATGGGAACAACCGAAACCTGCACCTTGGGAAATTTGTCCTTAAGACGGCTAATCAGAGCCTTAAGGTAAGGTGCGATACTCACACCGCAGGCGACGGTCTTTTTGCGCTTTAAAGAAGCGTCTGCTTCTTTCTCATCAAGCGCATAGGTAAACTCGTCCTCTTGCAGAGCTATAAGTCCCACGCCGTTTTCAAGGCAAGCAAAATCCTCGTAAAAATCAGCTTCGGGGATTTTTCTTCCTGCTTTGATGTAAAACTCGTCGGAAGCATATACAACTCTGCTTCCTGAGGATTTAAGGCATTTTTCGCCAAACTCCTCTGCAATACAGAGGACCTCGGCAGAACTGTGCTCATCAAAGGGCTCTAAGGGGAAAAGTCCCTCTCGGTGGTCAGTGAGCCCCACAGGCACCAAAGCCACAGCGTTAACACCCATTGCAGTTAAGTCCTCAAGTGAGCGTCTGAGCTCATCGCCGTCGTTAATTCCCTTGCAGAGCACCAACTGACAGTTAATAACAATTCCGTTTTCGGCAAAGCGCCTCATTATGTCCAGAGACTGTCCGGCAAAACGGTTGTTCATCATCTTGCACCTAAGCTCGGGATTAGTTGTATGAACGGAGATATTAACAGGGCTGATGTGCATTCTGATAATGCGCTCAACCTCGTGGTCCGTTAAATTTGTGAGGGTGATATAATTGCCGAAAAGAAATGACAGTCGGCTGTCGTCGTCCTTAAAATAAAGGCTCTCCCTCATTCCCTTGGGAAGCTGGTCGATAAAGCAGAAAATACACTTATTTCGGCAGGAGTGCTCCTTATCCATAAGATAAGTGGCAAACTCAAGTCCCAGCTCCTCATACTCGGATTTGCGGATATGAACGGTTTTTGTTTCCTCTGAGGAAATATACTCCACATCAAGGTCACGCTCGACCTGACAGAACCGGTAGTCAAGAACATCCACAATATCAAAGCCGTTTATTTTGAGCAAGGTATCGCCTGCTTTGATGCCTGCTCTGTAAGCGCTGCTGCCCTCTGAAACAGAGTCGATTATTACTGCCATATCCACACCTCCTTTGGCTAAATTCAAGGTTAATACCTCAATAAAAAACAAAAGGGCGGACAGATATACTGCCGCCTTGTATCTTTTGTCGTTACAGGTTAAAAGAATTACTCAGCCTTCTCAATGACCTGTCTGCCGTTGTACATACCGCAGTTGGAGCATACCTTATGGGGAGCCTTAAACTCGCCGCAGTTGGGGCATGTGCTGAGAGCGGGAGCGTCAAGCTTCCATACATTTGAGCGTCTCTTATCTCTTCTTGCCTGTGAATGTTTGTTCTTTGGTACTGCCATCTCTTACAGACCTCCTTATATTATACTTAATCAATCAGTTGTCTTAATACCTCAAGCCGAGGGTCAACAGTTCGCTTCCCGCAGGAGCAATTGCCTTCGTTTAAGTCCTGACCGCATTTGGGACATAAGCCTTTGCAGCCGTCAGAACAGAGAAACTTCAGCGGAAGCTCCAAGAGAATATCGCTTGTAACCAAATCCTCAAGTTCAAGGCGATAATCAGGCGTTTCAATATAGTCGTCATCATCGTCACCGTAAAGCGACTGCACTAACCTGTGAGAAAAGGTGTAGGTCATGGTCTCTGAAAGAGGTTTCATACAGCGGTCACAGGGACGGCTGTAAACAAACTCAGCTTTAATACTGAGACTGACTATACCCGTTTTGTTACAGGCGGTGGCAGTAACGCAAGCCTCGGAGCTGAATGGATGGACTCCGTCAACCGCAATATCACGAAGGTCAAGCTTAAAGTCAAGGCTTTTGCTTACACCCTCGCCCTCAAATACTTCTTTAAGGTCGAATATCATACTGCACCTCAAATACACAATGACGCATAATAAAACATCGTCTAATATTATATCTATTCCCAAGCGGTTTGTCAATATAGAAATTGCTGATATTTTGGGAGATTTACGAAATTTTCATTATTAATTCTGCGAATATACAACGAATAGACAAAAAGCTAAGGTATATACATGAAAATTTCGCCGCAGCCACAGAGCCACGGCGAAATATGTAGGTTAATAAAATACTGATTAAATCTCTTCGCAAACTGCCTTGAGTCCCTCGGGAAGGTCAGCCTCAGCAGCAGAGATAAGGAAGGTAATTTTTGTCTCAGAATGCTGTGCAAGCTTGTTAATCTTGATGATGAATTCTTCAAGGCCCTCAACAGCTGTGGGACAAATCTTGAAAGTAGAGTCAACAAGAATGTCGGTCACATCGTAGTTGCCTGCGCAGATACCGCTCAAGAAACCGAAAAGCATATCATAACCGGAAATCTCGTACTGGTCGGAATCGATAAGGCGAGCCTTGTGGGTTATGTCGTAGGTAAGCTTAGCGCCCTTCTCAATAACAACAACATTTCCTGTGGATTCGTCTGCTGTTTTGTTTGCCAGATCAATGAGCTTCTTGGTTTTTCCTGAACCTTTTTTGCCGATAATAAGTGTTACCATAAATTTTTCCTCCGATATCTTTTACCTTAGTCTTGCTTCCAAGGTAGCTTTTTCCTGCTCGTATCCGGGCTTGCCCAGAAGTGCGAACATATTCTTCTTGTAGCTCTCTACACCGGGCTGGTTAAAGGGGTTAACTCCGAGAAGATAGCCGGATATAGCACAAGCCTTCTCAAAGAAATAGATAAGGTAACCGAGCTCGAACTCAGTCATCTCAGCAACATTCAGCACAAGGTTGGGAACTCCGCCGTCATTGTGAGCAAGAACTGTACCCTCAAAAGCCTTTTTGTTGATATAGTCCATAGTCTTTCCGCAGAGGAAGTTGAGTCCGTCAACATTTTCCGGATCTGTGCCGATTGTTATTTCCCTCTTACACTTGTCAAAGAGCACAACGGTCTCGAAGAGGTCTCTTCTGCCGTCCTGAATGTACTGTCCCATTGAATGCAGGTCAGTAGAGAATACTACGCTTGCGGGGAAGATGCCCTTTTGGTCCTTGCCCTCGCTCTCGCCGTAAAGCTGCTTGAACCACTCGCTCATCATTGTGAATGCCGGCTCATAAGAAACCAGAACCTCGGTGGTCTTACCCTTGCGGTAGAGAATGTTGCGCAGTGCTGCGTACTTGTAGCAATCGTTTGTGAGTACATCGTCGTTGTCAAAATCCTTCTGAGCCTGCTGAGCACCTGCCATAAGAGCGTCAATGTCAGCACCTGCAACAGCGATGGGGAGAAGTCCGACAGCGGTCAAAACAGAATAACGGCCGCCTACATTGTCGGGAACTACGAAGGTCTCATAGTCCTCACGGTCAGCAAGCTGTTTGAGTGTGCCTTTCTCCTTATCGGTAGTGCAGTAAATACGGCTTACGGCCTCTTCTTTGGAATACTTCTTCTCAAGAAGCTCGCGAAGTACTCGGAAGGCAATAGCCGGCTCAGTGGTAGTACCGGACTTTGAAATCATATTAATGGAAACGTCCTTACCCTCACACAGATCGATGAGCTCAGCAAGAGCAGAAGAGCTGATGCTGTTACCTGCATAGAAAATCTGCGGTGTATCCTTGGCAGTGGCGTTATAATTCTGTGAAGTTAAAAATTCAATAGCAGCACGGGCTCCAAGGTAAGAGCCGCCGATGCCGATAACGATAAAAATGTCGGTATTCTTCTTGATTCTTTCTGCTGCAGCCTTGATGCGTGCAAACTCCTCTTTATCATAATCTGTAGGCAAAGTGAGCCAACCGATAAAATCGTTGCCCAGACCTGTGCCTGAATGAAGAGCCTCGTGAGCCGCCTTTACCTGAGGGGCTATACCGATAAGCTCATCGCTACCTACGAAGCTTTGAACATGCTTGTCTGAAAGATGTGTAGGCATTGTTATCTCCTCCTATTGCAGGTGAAGCAGAAGCAAAATAGGTATAAATCTGCCGCACCTATATTTAGTTAACAGTATTATACAATAAAGAGCGTATTAATGCAAGGCAGTTTTGAATATTTTATATAAAAATTAATAAAAACCTAATATTTTTCTCAAAGAGAAATTAGTTTTGTCAGAAATAATGCAAAAATTGCCCCAAACGACATTTCTTCCGAAGAAGAAGAAGTTACTATAGGAAACTCATCTACGGTTGCTCCGTCGCAGATATAGGAAATTTTGCCCACTTCTTCTCCTATAGCCACAGGAGCCTTGAGTTCTTCGGCAACGGAAAACTCGGATTTAAGCTCCGCGGCACCGCTCTTGGGCATAATGACGCTGTCGTGAGGAGTACAGGTTACGGTGACTTCTTCCTCCATACCGCCCTTGACCTTAATCGGTTCGAGAGCCCCTTCAGGGAGAATCAGCTTCTCAACCCTGTAATTTGCGAATCCGTAGTCAAGCAGAGTTGCAGCGTCGGCAAAGCGTGCTTTTCCGCTCTCTGAACCCAAAACCACTGCCACAAGGGAGAGTCCGTCACGCTCTGCCGTTGCCGACATACAACTGCCGGCCTGCGAAGTTGTACCTGTTTTCAGCCCTGTTATGCCGGAGTAGGTTTTAAGGAGCTTGTTGGTATTTACAAGCTGAGTCTCTCCCCCACGGAGATAATCAATCCAGATTGTGCTGTACTCAAAAATCTTTTCGTGTTTTATAAGCTCGGCAGACATAAGCGCCACATCATAAGCAGAAGTTACATGCCCCTCTTCATCGAGACCGTTGCAGTTTTTGAACACGGTATCATTCATAGAAAGCTCCTTTGCACGGTCATTCATACGCCTTACAAACTCATCCTCAGTACCGCAAATCAACTCAGCAAGAGCTACCGCCGCATCGTTGGCAGAAGCAACCACAACAGCCCTAATCATCTCGTCAACGGTCATAGTCTCTCCCTCTTCAAGCCAGATATCGGATCCGCCCATTGAAGCGGCATGAGCGGAGGCTGTAACGGGAGTGTCAAAGGTCACGGTACCTGACTCAACAGCCTCAAATACAAGGATTAAAGTCATTACCTTTGTGATAGACGCACAGGCACGTATTTCGTGAGGATTTTTCTCAAAGAGAATTTTAAGCGTTGTTGGCTCAAGGAGTATCGCCGACGGCGCAGTTATCTCTTCCTCAGACAAAGCTCGGGTGTTTACAGGGGAAAACATCAAAACTGAAAAGCACATTATAAAAGCAAGGACAAGTGAGACTGTCTTTCTCATTCTTCTTCGGTTTTTCATACTTCTTAAATACATAAAAGCACCTCTTTTGTAAGCGCTAAACGGACTCAGCGGTTACCTATATTCATAGAATAAATATGAAAGAAGTGTCCTTGGTATTACTGTGCTTGATACACATAAATGAATAAGGTGTGCACAGCTTCAGCCGTACACACCTGTTTGCTTTTTCTGTTATTATTATGACAGAGATACCGCTGTAACTTAACGCAAGGAAATCCTTTGCGGCTATCTCCGGTTTTCTCCTCAGGTATCGGATATCACGCACACCGCATGGGCGGAAATACCTTCGCCTGAGCCTGTGAAGCCTAAGTTTTCTTCAGTAGTGGCTTTTACATTTATAAAATCCACATCGACCTTGCAGGCAGACGCAATATTCTCACGCATTTTTGGGATATAATCCTTCAATTTTGGGCGCTGTGCAACCACAGTTGCATCAACATTTCCAACTTTGTAGCCTTTTTCCTCTAAAAGCCCGATTACAGCGCAGAGCAGTTTCAAACTATCGGCGCCCCTGTAAGCCTCGTCTGTATCGGGAAAATGTCTGCCGATATCACCAAGCGCCGCTGCGCCGAGAAGTGCATCCATAATTGCGTGGAGGAGTACATCTGCATCCGAATGGCCCAGCAGACCTTTTTCATAGGGGATATCAACTCCGCCGAGGATAAGCTTTCTGTCCTCAGACAGGCGGTGGACATCATAGCCGTGACCTATTCTAATCATAGCATTTTCTCTCCCCTTTGCTTCAATATGCTCTCCGCAAGAGGTATATCCTGCACAGTTGTGAGCTTAATATTGTCGTAGCTGCCCATTACAATATGTACATCTGCACCCATCTGCTCAACCATGGAACAATCGTCTGTAAAGCTTTTGCCTTTGGCAGAACGAAGTGCCTCCAGGTAAAGCTTTTTTTCAAAGACCTGTGGTGTTTGAGCCGCAAATAGAGTGGCCCTGTCGGGAGTGTCTGCGATAACTCCCCTGTCGTCAACAACCTT
>JBJEOT010000043.1:0-8223 GCA_051880855.1 Ruminococcus sp. | reverse complement strand
ATATATTTTGTGCACCGTCCTGGGTGAAGAGCCGCAGTACTACTGTGTTGATATAGTAAAAGTATCCCCAAAAGAGAAGACAAAAAACTTGGTAATAAAAATCACAGATGAAAAACTCCTTGATGCAACAGGCGGTATTGTTCAGGGAATGTCAGGTTCACCCATAATTAAGGACGGAAAGCTTGTAGGTGCGTTGACTCATGTTATGGTGGACAATGTTAAATGCGGTTACGGCATATATGCAGAAACTATGCTTGAAACTATGTCTCATCTATAAATCGAGTTATATAAACGCTGTATTAGTCAAAAATAGTCTAAAGCTGTCGAATTGTAATCACCCTATAATAAATTCAAAATTTTTTGAAAAAAACAAAAGTTAGGTATTGCCATTATTACCATTTTATGGTAATATGTAGTCAACAAATTTATTTTTGGGGGATTAACCATGGACAGCAAAACCAAGTTATTAATCACAGAAGACCAGAACGAATTTTCAGCGGAAAAGATGATGAAGCTGAGCGAAAACAACTTTATCCCGCTTTTCTGCCGCAAAGACGGCGACGAGGTGCTCCAGAGAATTTTGACAGAAAAGCCCGATGTTGTATTTATAGACTTGTTTATGTCAAAGCTTGACAGCATCGGCGTAATGAAAGCAATCAGCCGCAACCCTGATGTTACAAAGCCGTTATTTGTCGTATTCTCCGCTTATTACAGTCCTGCATTGGAACGGGAGATAATGGAGAGCGGTGCATCATACTTTGTTATAAAGCCTTATGATATGCAAAATCTCTTGGAGAACGTACAGACACTGCTTAAAACCACAAAGCCTTCCGGCAGTATCCACAGGCTTTCTACCGGAGTAGGCATAGAGATGAGAGTTACAGAGATTCTTCATCAAATCGGTGTGCCTGCTCACATTAAAGGGTATCACTACCTCAGAGATTCAATAATTATGTCAATTGAGCATCCTGAGATTATCAATGCAGTTACAAAGCAGCTGTATCCTTCTGTTGCAAAAAAATATGAAACTACTTCCTCAAGAGTCGAGCGTGCTATTCGTCACGCTATTGAGGTTGCCTGGGACAGAGGCGATGTTGATGTGCTGAATTCCTATTTCGGCTACACAATCCACATCAGCCGAGGAAAACCAACTAACTCAGAATTCATTGCAATGATTGCAGATAAGCTGAGACTCCAGCTGAGAAATGCAAGCTGATTAGCAAGAAAAGTGACCTTTGCTTGTACAAGGGTCACTTTTCTTTTTGCTGAAAATTCAGATAGCGATTTCAGAATAGTGTGATAGATGCAAAAGAGAGTCCTAATCGGACTCTCTTTTGCTATTTTTAGTAGTTATTCGGGAATTCCCGCTAAGTACTTTTGAATTGCTGTTGCGTCTTTAATATCTATATCTCCGCTTTTATTATAATCAGCAAGCCTTATGCCTCGTTCAGAAAGAGTGAATATATTTGCTAAATGTTTCTGAATGACAGTAGCATCTTTAATGTTTAATTCGTTATCTTCGTTAGCATCCCCGAGAATATCGGTTGATTCATATTCTCCATTGCCCAAATACTTATACCAATCGCCTTCATAAACCTTTTTATTATCAAATGGGTTCTCAGTTGTGAGTTCGGGGTTAATAACATAAATCTTACCATCATACTCATCAGGTGAAGACATAGTAATGTTAACAGTCTGAAAATCCAAATGCATAACGCTTTCTTTGTCTTCCATCAATAAATCAAGGTAATTGTTCCATATAATAGTAGTTACATCTTTTGGAACATCGTAGTAGTATACATTTTCAGCATCAGCTTTATTTGCTTTTACACCGGGCCAAGCTGTCTGAGCGTTGGTGCCTTCCCACCAGTAAATACCTGCAGCGTCAGTATATTCGTTATACCATTCGTCAGGCATAAGAAAATAGTAACGATTGCATTCGTGGTCTTTAAATTCTTCGGGTGTAGTGCCGTATTTGCCTTCACCATAATAATAGTACCAATCACATGGCGGATACCATTCATCGAAATTTGCAGTATCTTGCCAGTTTGGTCTAATAACCGAAATCTTTCCCATATTGTCTTGAGTGTGTATAAGAGCTGTACGTCTAGCAAATCGGTGCATAGGAAGATCGATTGGGTCAGGAACCTCAATATAGTTATCCCAAATGATTGCTGTTACATCTTCCGGTACATCATAGTAGTATACATTTTCAGCATCAGCTTTATTTGCTTTTATACCAGGAAATGCAGTTTGAGAATCTGTGCCATCCCACCAATATATACCGATGGAATCAGTTTGCTCGTTGAACCAATCGTCGGGTGCGAGAAAAAAGTATCTGTTATAGCCTTCTTTTACTTGTGGGAGTGGTTCGTATGCCATCTCATGACTACTAGCAATAACATTTGGGATAAAAAAACAAGTAGCATTGTTACACATAATAAAATTACAATGGTTTTCTTTAACTTCATAAATACACTTCCTTTACAAATGTTATGTGCTAATACTATTATAATATATTTACATAAAAAATCAATTATTAGTTAAATTGTTTAGCTATATATGATAGTGAAGTGTGAGTTAAAAAAGTTCACCTATTATGTCTGACAGACACGCAAATATAAAATACAAATTCGGCAATCGGCATTTGCAGGCAAGTAACAGAGCTTATATCCCCTATGCAAACCACCTGTTTGACGGGTGATATTGATATTGCTTTTTGATTAATAGAATATTGACATCGAATAGTTTTATGATAAAATTGTAGTATAAACTCAATCAAATAATACAAAAGGAGTCAAAAGTGACAAAGGTAATTTTTGATATTAAAGGTATGTCATGCTCGGCTTGCTCGTCGGCTGTACAAAACGCGGTTTCAAAGAGAAGCGGTGTAATTGACGCACAGGTTAATCTGCTCACAAACACAATGACAGCAGAATTTGACGAAAACGTTATCGGTGCTGAGGATATAATAAACGCTGTTAAAGCAGCAGGCTACGGAGCAAGCATAAAATCTGACGGTGAAATCAAAGACATCGGCAAAGGTCTTGACACAAAAGCAAAGAAAATCAAGCTGAGATTAATTTTATCCGCTGTTTTTCTCGCTTTACTCATGGTTGTATCTATGGGGCATATGGTGGGAATTAACATTTTTACTCATGATCAGCACATTCTGAAAGGTATTGTTGAGCTTGCTCTTACCGTTCCCATTATTGTACTCAACTTCAAGTACTTTACTTCCGGCTTTAAGGCACTGTTTAAGCTCAATCCGAATATGGATTCACTCATTGCCATTGGCTCTGCCGCGTCAATTATTTACAGTCTTTATCTATTACTCAAAGGCGGAGAAATGCATTACTACTTTGAGTCAGCCGGAATGATTCTGACTTTTATAACTATAGGAAAATACCTTGAATCCAAGTCAAAAGCAAAGACCACAGGCGCTATTACAAAGCTTATGGATCTCTCTCCCAAAACCTCGATTGTACTCATCGACGGAGAAGAGGTTGAAATTGACTCTAAGGATATAAAGCCCGGTGATACCGTTATTGTCAAAAACGGAATGAATTTTCCTGCCGACGGCGTTGTTACAAACGGAAACGGTGTAGCTGATGAATCGGCAATAACCGGTGAAAGCATCCCTGTAGAAAAAACAGTTGGTCAAAAAGTAACCGGCGGTACACTTCTTCTCAGCGGATATCTGCAGTTTAAGGCGCAAAAAGTCGGAGCTGACACAACTCTCTCAGGTATTATCAAGCTTGTTGAGGAAGCTACTCTGACTAAGCCGAAAATTGCAAGACTTGCTGATAAGATAAGCCGTGTGTTTGTTCCTGCTGTAATCCTCATTGCAGTGGTTACAACCGTACTGTGGTATATATTCACAAAGGATTTTTCATTGTCGCTCAACTTCGGTATTTCCGTTCTTGTAATATCCTGTCCCTGTGCTTTGGGACTTGCAACTCCGACTGCAATTATGGTCGGTACAGGCAGAGCGGCAGAGCTTGGAATACTTGTAAAATCTGCAGAGATTTTTGAGACAGGCGGTAAAATAAAGACCGTTATGTTTGATAAAACAGGTACTATCACCACAGGAAATCCTCAGGTTATTGAAGTCATTTCCGAGCATCGGAATACCGATATACTGATGAGTATTTGCTCGCTTATTGAGAGTATGAGCGATCACCCTTTGGCTCAGGCGGTAGTAAAATACAAAGAGCCTGCTAAAGGCAAGGTCGAAGATTATGCATCAGACACAGGCAAAGGAGTCAGCGGACGCTATGAGAATAAGGAATACAGAATCGGTAACCGTTCATATGTAAACGGAAAGCAAATGAGCGAGACTTTGAGAATCAAAGCCGATGAGATGACCGGCGAAGGCTTTACAGTGCTGTTTGTAAGCGAAGATGAAGATACAGTAGCAATTATAGGAATTGCAGATACTATCAAAGATAACGCACGGGAGGCTATGAAGCTGCTAAACAGCTCAGGTGTTGAAACCGTTATGCTCACCGGCGACAACAAAAACGCTGCTGAACACATTAAATCTCAGGCAGGCATTAAAGAAGCAAGGGCAGAGCTTCTCCCGGCAGACAAGAACCGCATAATCAAAGAGTATCAGCAAGCTTCGCCTACCGCTATGGTCGGTGACGGAATTAACGACTCCCCTGCCTTAGCTGCTGCGGACCTTGGTATTGCTTTGGGTGCAGGCACAGACATTGCAATAGAATCAGCCGATGTTGTTCTAATCAAAAACGACCTAAGAGATGTTTACACAACACTTCATATTTGCCGAAAGGTTATGAAGAACATCAAAGAAAACCTGTTTTGGGCGCTTATTTATAACTCAATAGGAATTCCCATTGCCGCAGGCGTTCTCTACATTCCTTTTGGTATTCAGCTCTCCCCCATGCTTGGCACAATCGCAATGAGTCTCAGTTCAATATGCGTTGTAACAAACGCCCTCAGACTCAAGAAGATAAAACGAGAATATATCCCAGAAAAAATATCAAAAACAGAAAAGGAGAAAAAAATGAAAACAGTTTATATCGAAGGTATGATGTGCGCTCACTGCGAGGCAAGAGTAAAAGGCCTTTTGGCTGAGCTTGATCCTGCTGTTGAGGTAAGTCAAAAAGACGGAGTTGCAAAGCTTAAGGCAGACATATCAGACGAAAAGATAAAGTCAATTATAGAGGACGCAGGCTACAAGGTAGTAAATATCGAATAATACTTAAAAGACTAAATGGCACAAAAAAGGAGATGACTCTAAAAGGTCATCTCCTTTAGCTTTGCTGAGACTTATTTTACTGTGCATTAATAGGTGTGTCGGTAGACATAACTTCCTTTATTGAGGTGGCAATCCCCGCAAGGTTCTGCATATCGGAAGGAATGATAATCTTTGTTGCTTTACCGTCGGCGGCTTTCTCAAAGGCTTCTAAGCTCTTCAGAGTAATAACAGCCTGTGTAGGCGCTGCCTCGTTTAACATTCTGAGCGAATCAGCATAAGCCTTTTGAACAGTAAGGATAGCTTCTGCCTCACCGGTTGCCTCTCTTATTTTTGTTTCCTTAACAGCGTCAGCCTTTAAGATTGCAGATTCTTTAAGGCCCTCTGCCACAAGAATCTGACTGCGTTTTTCACCCTCGGCATCAAGAATTCGTGCACGGCGCTCACGCTCTGCCTTCATCTGCTTTTCCATAGCATCCTGAATTTCACGGGGAGGAAGAATATTCTTAAGCTCGACACGGATAACACGAATACCCCACGCGTCGGTTGCTTCATCCAGAATTAATCTGATTTTATCGTTTATGGTATCTCTTGAAGTAAGTGTACTGTCAAGCTCCAAATCACCGATAATATTTCTCAGAGTTGTAGCTGTCAGATTCTCGATTGCATCCAAAGGTCTCTCAACGCCGTAGGTGTAAAGCTTGGGATCTGTAATCTCGAAATATACAACGGTATCAATCTGCATAGTAACATTATCACGGGTGATTACGGGCTGAGGAGGGAAATCTACAACCTGTTCTTTAAGAGAAACTTTTTTGGAGATTCTGTCTATCAACGGGATCTTTATGTGCAGACCTGTGTTCCATGTAGTATGATATGCACCGAGACGCTCCAACACAAAAGCGTGTGCTTGCGGTACAATCTTAATATTTCTCGCAATAACGATGATTAAGATGACGGCGATTGCTATAATAGTAATAATAGGTAACCAATCCATTTAAATACACTCACTTTCTTTAATTTCTTTATCACAAGGGGTAACGATTAGTTTTACACCCTCTATGGCTTCAATTCTTACGGTATTCCCTACCTCGATGATTTCACCGTCGCGGGATTTTGCAGTCCACTTAGAACCTTCAACCTCAACTAAACCTGTGCCCTTCTCATTATCAACATCCGAAATAACCAAAGCTTTCTTACCGATATGGCGGTCAGAGTTAGTTTTTGTAACAGCGAACCCTTTCATTCGTTTTACAAGAGGTCGTGTTAAAATCAATGCCAATGCGGATACAACTATAAACACAACAATCTGCCACAATAGCTTATCCTCTAAAAATGTTGCAGAGCATACGGCGGTTACCAAGGCACCCGCAACGAACCAAACAGACACCAGCTGAGTGGTACAAATCTCTACAACAGCAAGCAAAACCGCAAGTCCTAACCATATAAATGTCATATACTGTTCCAAATTACCACCACTTTCCTCTAAAGCTAAGCACATACTGCGCTCCGAAAAAATAATATCACATTAACTTATGGCAGTCAATAAAAAAGGTATACACATTCGAGGAAATATATGTTATAATTAAATCATAAAATAAAAGTTGGTGATATTATGTCATACGATACATTTGATGAAGGCATATCCTTAGGCGGAATAAGAAACAAAACCGAAGTAAGAATTCTTATCTGCTACCTCTTAACCACAGTTAATCAGCCCATGAGCAAAGAGACCGTCCTCAACGCACTTCTTGAAAAAGGTCTTACAAACTATTTTGAAGCCAGCTCTTGCTTTGATGAATTAGTTCAAAGGGGCAATATCCAGCCAATTGAGAAAGGCTCTAAGCTGTTTGAAGCTACCGAAAACGGCAGAACAATCTCGGAACAGCTTGAAAACAACCTTGCGTTAACCGTTAAAGAGAGAGCCTACGAATGTGCTCTTGCACTTTTAGTGCAGGAGAAAAACGAAAAGGAAAACAAAGTAACCGTTGAAAAAACTCAAAACGGCTACAACATTAAGTGTGCAATCTCAGGCGGTGATATCGATCTTATGAGCGTAACGCTTCACCTTGCCGATTCTGACCAGGTTAAGATTGTAAAACGCAATTTTTACAAAAATCCTCAGCTTTTTTACAGGGTTATGCTTGCAACCATGACACGCAACAAAGAGCTTATCAAAGATGCCTTGGAGGATTTAGACGGTTTAGCTTAAAGCTCAGAGAAAATTCGCAATTATAAGCATTGCTGTTACTCCCGGTACTCCCAAGCAGGTGCTTACACACAGGGACATTGCAGAAACAGGTAGGCTGACACCTGTAAAAATTCCGCTTATATTGAGAGCAGCCAGTGTGAGAACACCCAAAACCATTGTCAAAAAAGCCCTTCGCAGGGGCTTTTTCTTTTTTGCAAAGCTATATACTATACTGTAGAGCAAAAAAGTAACCGCCATAATCAAAACAGATATCCAGACATTCATTCAAAACACATCCTAAAAACAAAAATGGACTGTGGGACAAACCCACAGTCCATAATTATGCTTCAAAACGAAAAATTATACTGTAACATCTTAACCCATTGTGAAGTAAGCAATAACATTCACTGCAAGAACGAGAATAAAGAAGCCGACTGCAAAAAACTTAGTCCAACGGCTAAGAAAAGCGTCAATTGAACGAGCCTTGTTCTTGTTGAAGAATGTATCAGCGCCGCCGCTAACTACACCAACACCCTTAGAGTTACCTTCCTGAAGAATAACAACGAGGATAAGTGCAACTGCAGCAATAAGAATCAATGCGCCGAGTGCGATAAAATACCATTCCATCTGAAATAACATCCTTTCATAATAAAGCCGAATTGGCTGAAAATTCGATAGCTTAAATATTCTAACATAAGAATAAAAATATTGCAAGTATTTTTTCTTATATTCTTATATTATTGTAAGCTGTTCTGCAGTATCGTCAGCAGCAGGCAAAGCGCCTAAGGCCGGAAGAGGCCTTGTGCGGTAA
>JBJEOT010000042.1:0-8280 GCA_051880855.1 Ruminococcus sp. | reverse complement strand
CAAGGTCAATATGTATACCTGCGGACCTACCGTTTACCATTATGCACACATCGGAAACATGCGCACCTACATTATGGAGGATGTGCTTGAGAAGTACCTTCGTTATGCAGGCTATGATGTTAAGCGTGTTATGAATATTACCGATGTGGGACATCTTGCAAGCGACGCCGACACAGGCGAAGACAAAATGCTTAAGGGTGCAAAGCGTGAGCACAAAACAGTTCTTGAAATTGCAGATTTCTACACAAAAGCCTTCTTTGCCGACTGTGCAAAGCTCAATATCAAAACTCCCGATGTTGTTGAGCCTGCCACAAACTGTATTCCCGAATTCATTGAGATGGTTGAAACTCTTATTAAAAAAGGTTACGCTTACGAGGCAGGCGGTAATGTATATTTTGACACCTCTAAGCTTGATAAATACTATGTCTTCGGCAATCAGAACGAAGAGGATTTGGCTGTGGGTGTTCGTGACAGCGTTGAAGAGGACTCCTTCAAGCGCAACAAAACCGACTTTGTGCTCTGGTTTACCAAGTCGAAGTTTGACGACCAGGAGCTTAAGTGGGACAGTCCTTGGGGCAACGGATATCCCGGCTGGCACATTGAATGCTCTGCCATCAGCGTAAAGCACTGCGGCGGTTACCTTGATATCCACTGCGGCGGTGTTGACAACGCCTTCCCCCACCACACCAACGAAATCGCACAGAGCGAAGCATATTTAGGCCATACCTGGTGCCCCTATTGGTTCCATGTGCTTCATCTTCTGGACTCCACAGGCAAGATGAGCAAGTCCAAAGGTGAATTCCTCACCGTAACGCTGCTTGAAAGCAAGGGCTACAATCCCCTTGTATACAGAATGTTCTGCCTGCAATCCCACTACCGCAAGCCTCTCACCTTTACCTATGAGAGTCTTGATAACACCGTTGCTGCTTACAACAAGCTTGTATCCCGCATTGCTTCTCTTGAAGCCGGTGGCGAGGTAAACGGGGAAGCTGTCAAGGAATACAAGGGTAAATTCAGCGAGGCTATGGACAACGACCTCAACACCTCCTTGGGACTTACCTGTCTTTACGATGTGCTTAAGGCACCTATAAGCGATGCCGACAAGCTCTTCCTGATTGAAGATTTCGACAAGGTGCTTTCCCTCGGTCTTATCCCTGCTGCCGCAAAGCTCAAAGCAGAGCAAAGCTCTGAGGTAAGCGATGACGAGAGCATGGAAATCGAAGCACTTATTGCAGAGCGTACCAAAGCAAGGGCTGAGAAGGATTGGGCAACAGCCGACAGAATCCGCGATGAGCTTAAAGCAAGAAATGTAGTTTTAGAGGATACGCCCGAGGGTATCAAGTGGAAGATAGTAAAGTAAACTCAGAAGAAATAAAAACTAAAGCAAAAAGTAAACAAACAGAGAAAGAGATGTAGGGTCAGCTAACACTGTGCCCTACATTTTTTTGCGCTTTATTACATATAGATTAGGGAGGTGCAGATTTATGAAATTTATTACACTTAATAAGAAAAGCTTATTTTCAATTTTCTCCTGCCTGCTTATCGGCGCACTTACGCTTACCCTTTTGCTCTCTACCACTTCAAAGGTTATCACCACCGCCACAGAGCCGAGGGATATTCCCATTTACTGTGTAGAGTCCGATGAAAAAAAGGTCGCTGTATCCTTTGATGCGGCTTGGGGAAATGAGCAGACAGAAACTCTGCTGGATATCTTAGAAAACAAGAAGGTAAAGGCAACCTTCTTTCTTGTCGGCGATTGGGTCGAAAAGTATCCAGAATCCGTCAAAAGCATTGCTAATCACGGCCACGATGTGGGAAATCACTCCGATTCTCACCCGTATATGACAAAGCTCTCACAGGATCAGATGGCAACAGAACTCAAGGACTGCAACGAGAAGATCGAGGCTATTACAGGCAAACCTACTACCCTCTTCAGACCGCCCTACGGCGACTATAACAACGCCGTTGTAAAGGCTGTTAAGGCTCAGAATATGTACTGTGTTCAGTGGGATGTTGACTCTCTGGACTGGAAAGACCCTACTCCGGCACAGATGATTGAGCGAATAACCTCGAAAATTCAAAACGGCAGTATTATCCTAATGCATAACGGCGCTAAGAACACACCCGAAGCGCTTCCGCAGATTATAGATGCAGTGAGGGCAAAGGGCTTTGAGTTTGTGCCTATTTCCGAAATTCTGATAAAGGGAGATTACTACACAGACCACGAGGGCAGAATGCACTCGGCTGCCGCCACAGCGCCTTCAACAGAAGCTAAGACAAACAAAGAAACTGTCACAAAAAATCAAAACACGACCTCAAACTAAAAAAGCCGTTCTAAGGGAAAACCCTCTGAACAGCTTTGTGAGAATATTATGATGTGTTATGCGTAGTCTCTGTCAGGCTCGATTATGTTGAGTGCGCCGGGAATAATCCTGATTTCGGGATTTTCCATCTCCAGAATCTCTCCGTCAAAATTAACGGCAAGAGGCTTTTCTGCTTCAAAGCGCACAGTTCTGCCACGCTTAAAATATACAAAAGGGAGCTTGGGGTTATTAATGTGCTCGCCCCTTATGTACTTGCCAAGCAAGGATATAAACTTCAGCGCAGACACGGTTTCAATATGAACAAAATCCAAAAGGCCGTCATCAAGAACAGCAAGGGGAGCTGCCTTGATTCCTCCGCCGTAGAAGCTGCCGTTGCCTCCTATTGCAAGCAGGGTTGTCCGATTATAATCAGCAAAACCCAGTCGCTTGCCGTCGAGCCAGACCCTCAGCCGATGCTTTCTCTTTGTAAAAAGGCAGTAGATTATAGATATTTTATAAGCAAGGCTTCCGCTGACAAGGGGAAGCTTCTTGAAGCGCTGAACATTATTTGCCACGGCGCAGTCAAAACCCACAGAAAAAATATTCATAGCGTATCTTCCGCCGCATTCGATAAGGTCAATCTTTCTTGCCTTGCCCTTAATCATCTTCTTAAGGTCGAGAAAGTCCTCCCTTTTGCAGCCCTTTACCGACCTTATAAAGTCATTGCCCGAACCAATTGGAATAACTCCCATTGAGCAGTTGTCACAGCCTACTATTCCCGACATAACCTCGTTGGCTGTGCCGTCGCCTCCGCAGGCATAAATCCGAAGCTCCCCGTCGCTGCTGTGAGCAAGCGAACGGGCAAGGCGCTGAGCCTCGCCGACACCCTCGGTAATGAGAATTTCAACCTCGTTTTCGGCAAGTCCCAGCTGTGCTATTTTGCTTTTGATTTCCTCGGTCCTGTTAACCTTTCCCGCAACGGGATTGATAATGAAAATGTGTCTCATAAGAAGCCTCGCTCAAAGAAATTCTCTAATCATACGGGAAAGCTCTGCTACAGGTAAGCCCACCACATTGAAGTAGTCTCCCTTGATCGCCTTTACAAACAGAGCGCCCTTGCCCTGAATTGCATAGGCACCTGCTTTATCCATACATTCACCGGTACGTATGTATTTGAGAATTTCATCGTCGCTTAAAGGATAAAACTCAACCTCTGTAACAGAGCTGAAAGACTTTTCGCTGCCGCCGGAAATAATGGCACAGCCTGTGATTACATGATGAGTTTTTCCGCTGAGAGCCTTAAGCTTCTTATAAGCGTCCTCCTGTGATTCAGGCTTTGAGAGTATCTCGCCCTCTAAGAGCACCGCGGTATCACAGCCGACTACAACATCGTCGGGAAAATCCGACGCTACTGACTGTGCCTTGAGAGTTGCAAAGTAGCGGGGTACCTCGCCTGCCTCAATGCCTTCGGGGCGTATCTCCTCTTCGCCGGAGGGCACGGCAATTACATTATGCGATATCAGTGTGATAAGCTCTTGCCTTCTGGGTGACGCTGACGCCAGAACTATTCTTCTCATAGGATTTTCTTCTCCTCATCTTCTCACCCCGGGGTCTGAGGCTGGCAATACCGTAGCGGAAAAGCATCCTCACAATCTCAAAGAGTGCATAAAATACAAAAACAAAAATACAGAAATTTAACATTATTATCTCCTCCTTGTACTATATTGTACAGAAGGAGCTGTCCCATATTCAGTACTGTGACTTACTCGCCGTATACACAGCTTACTCTGCGGATTTCTTCTCTGAACCCCTCAACGGCTGCTGAGGGAGAGAGTATCTGAGCTCTATCCGAAAGAGCAAATATCCAACCGTAAAACTGACGGCTGAGCGCCACCTTTACGGTGGTTACAAAGTGATCCCCGCCATCACGGGTGATAAAAATATCTTTGCCGAAGCGGTCAGCCACAACGCCGATAAGACTGTTGTGAAAACGAAGCTTAACGCTTATCGCTTCACCGCCGAACATACCGAAAATGCTCTTGGTGTAAACAGCCATATCAAACTTCTCAAAAAGCTCTCTGCCGTCTCTTGCGTCCTTTGAAATCTCAACCTTCTCCATTTTATCCACACGGTAATGGCGAATTTCTCCAAAGAGGCTGTCAAAGCCTACAAGATAGTAATTTTCATCGTCCCAGGTAAGCGCCCAGGGAGAGACGCAGTAGACCTTGCCCTCTCGGCGCTGTCTCTTGACAATCTTCTCGGCACCGTCAGAAATAGTCCACTCCATATAGCGGAAGTTAATCTGCCTGTCAGAGGAAATTGCCTCGTGAATTCTGTCAACTGCGTAGTAAATGGTCTCGCTCTGATTTTTGACTCTGTTGGCAACATAGACCTGTCGCTGAAGCTGTTTGCCCTGATAAGTTGAGCAAAGAGACTCAAGCTTCTTGATTAAGGCGTGGGATTTCTTGGCCGTGATAAACTTTGAGCTCTGTATTGAATCAACCAATAGCTTCAGCTCAGCAAGCTCAAAGCTGCGGCTTCCTATGTAATAGGAGACAGTGTTTGTCTTAACCTTGCAGATGTCACAGCCGAAGCCTTCCAGAGTCTCTAAATCTGCATATATGCTTTTCCTCTCGGCAGAAATTCCCTCTGCTTCAAGCCTGCTGATAATCTCCTGCACCGTTAGCCCGTGATTCTCGTCAGTCTGCTCCATAAGCATTCTGTATATATGAAGAATCTTCTCCTTTTGTCTCTGACTTTTCGGCATTATAACACCTCCAATACATAGCTATGTTTAGTATATCATAAGGACAAAAAGCATTTCAATAATTAAGCTGAATCCAATTTTTGCAAAGTCGATTTTCAGAGAAATATACAATAATCTGTCGCGATATATGTAAGTATCTGCTAAGAAAATTTCTATATTAACCAAAATTTATTATATTTTTCTGTTGTCTATTACTATATTCTCGATTTTTGTATCGGCGTTTTTTATCGCAAAAGCCGAAATTTACTAAAGCCCTTTGACTTATTTTGTGCTCAAATATATAATAAGTATAAGCGCAATCGCTTTAATATTATTTCGACTATTTATGAAAGAGGTATATTATCATGGCAACTGAAAAGAAAACCGCAGCAAAGACTGCTGCAAAGGCAGAGACTAAGCCTGCAGCAAAAGCAGAGACTAAGACAGCAGCAAAGGCTGAGACAAAGACAGCTGCTAAGACAGAAACAAAGGCAGCTCCCAAAAAGACCGCAGCAAAGACTGCCGCTAAGAAGCCCGCAGCTAAGAAGACTGAAACTAAGATTGATATGATCATCGAGTTTGCCGGCGTACAGGTAGCTGTAAACGACATCATCGAGAACGTCAAGAAGGTTAACGGCAAGGATGCTAAAAACATCACTATATATGTTAAGCCCGAAGAGAGCAAGGCATATTATGTTGCTGACGGCGAAGAGAAGGAAATGGACGTTTACTTCGTTTAATCGCCAATCCAAAGTTAAATGCTCAAAATCCCCGTTCATTTTAATGAACGGGGATTTTTCTATACTGCAAGCCTGTTGATGTCATTGATAAAAAGCCTTGTTTCGCTTTTAACTTCTTTTGAAAGAAGCAGAAGCGCCGACACATTGGGGATAACCAAAACAGCATTGAAGGTGTCGGCAAGGTTCCAAACCGTATCTAAAGAAAGCAGGGGTGCAATAAATACGGAAGCTACCCAAATAACCAAATATGGCTTTTTGCTTTTTGCCCCGAAAACATACTGAACGCAGCGCACTCCGATCAGCGACCAACCCAGTACCGTTGAAAAGGCAAAGGTAATCATACCGAAAACATAAATCCACTTACCAACATAGTAAAGCTCAGAAAATGCGTTGTAGCATAGGTTTGTTCCGCTGAGTCCAAAGAAATCAGTGCTTCCCTTTGAGAGAACCGAGCTTACCACTACAAGTCCCGTCACAAGGCACATCACCACTGTATCCCAAAAAGTCGCGGTCATACTTACAAGTCCCTGCCGCACAGGATTAGGAGCTTTTGCACAGGCAGATATCACAGATGAGGTGCCAAGTCCCGCCTCGTTTGAGAAAAGTCCCCTCGCCATACCGAACCGGCAGGCAAGCATCATAGCCGAGCCACCCACTCCTCCTGTTACTGCCTTGAGAGAAAACGCAGAGGTAAGTATCACCTTAAAGGAGTCAAGCAGCACAGCACGGTTAATAAAAAGCACCGCAAAGCAACCCAGCATAAATACGCAAGCCATAAACGGCACTAAATACTCGCAGACCTTGCCCACCGCACTTATTCCGCCGAAAACGACTATTGCGGTCAGCGCCGACGCCAATGTCCCTACCAACAGAGCTGACAGAGAAATCTCTGCCGAAAAGACCTTGAAGCATACATCTTTTCCACCGAGAGCGTCACTCACCACCGCGCCTATGGCATTTGACTGAATAGCACCGCCTGTGAGCATTCCGGCTGCAGCCGCAGAGAAAGCGTACACAAGTGAGAGTGCCTTGCTGTTAAGACCTCTTTTCAGCACATACATAGTGCCTCCCAGGTACTCCCCCGCTTCATTCTTCACCCTATACTTTACCGCCAAAAGCACCTCGGCATATTGGGTAGCCATACCTGCAATTCCTGTTATCCAGCACCAGAATACCGCTCCGGCACCGCCCATAGCAACTGCTGTGCCTATGCCGACTATGTTGCCTGTGCCCAGCGTCGAAGCAAGGGTTGTAGCAAGTGACTGAAAAGGGCTTATCTCCCCGGTATCTCCCGGCGCTCTTGTGAGAGAAAGCCTTATTCCCTTAAAAACCTTTCTCTGAATACCTCCTGTTTTCACCGTCATAAAAATATGAGTAAAAAATAAAAGGGCTATCATGGGGAATCCCCAAAGATAGCCGTTTAGCTTCAGAATAAAATCGTTCATATACAGCTCCGCATATATAGATACATTTTACTTCTGATAATTATTTATTACATCAATTGCTTTGTCTAAGCTTTCTGCCTCTGCGTAGATAAGCTTGCTCAGCTCCTCATCTGCACCTGAAAGGTCAGGAATCATTACGGTTACACAGCCTGCCGAGGAAGCAGAACGAACACCGTTGGGCGAATCCTCAAAAGCCATACATTCACAAGGCTTAAGTCCCATAAGCTTTGCTGTGGCAAGGTACACATCAGGGGCGGGTTTGCCGTGTTCAATAAAGGCAGAGCTTTGAAATTCGTCAAAGTAATTCCAAAGCTCAACAGACTCAAGCCAGCGCTTTGCCGTATCCAAAGGCGTGCCTGTTGCAAGGGCAATTGTCAAGCCCTGCTCCTTGCCGAACCGAAGCAGCTCCCGGGCGCCCTTTTTCAGGGGAAGCCCGTACTTATCTATATGCTCGTTCATATACAAAATATGACGCTCAAAGCAACCCTTAAAATCGAAATCCTCGCCGTAGTAGCCTTTGAAGATTTCCTCGCATTTCTTTACCGAATGACTTCGAATCGGCAGAAACTGCTCCAGAGTAAACTCCTTGCCCTGTGCTTCCAAATCAAGCCTCAGCGCCTCATAGGACAGACTCTCGGTATCAATGAGCAAACCGTCCATATCAAAAATAAGACCTTTTATCATCTGTAAACCTCTCTGATAATCACAGGTTATCTCTCGCTGAGAGGCTTGTATTCCTTCTCTTCAGCAACGCTCATATATGCAGGACGGATAATCTTGCCTGCGTTGATAAGCTCCTCCATACGGTGAGCAGACCAACCGGCAATTCTCGCAATAGCAAAGATAGGAGTATAAAGCTCAATGGGAAGATTGAGCATATGATAAACAAAACCGCTGTAGAAGTCTACGTTTGCAGAAACGCCCTTGTAAATCTTCTTTTCCTCGGCAATAACAGCAGGAGCAAGCTCTTCAACCTTAGCATAAAGGCCAAACTCCTTCATCATACCCTTCTCCTGAGCAAGACGCTCAACATAACCCTTGAGTAC
>JBJEOT010000041.1:0-1973 GCA_051880855.1 Ruminococcus sp. | reverse complement strand
AGCCGGATTCGAACCGGCGGTCTCTAGGGCCACAACCTAGCGCTTTAACCAACTAAGCTATAGTCACCATATTGGCGCGCTAACAGGGACTCGAACCCCGGACCTACTGCTTAGAAGGCAGTTGCTCTATCCAGCTGAGCTATTAGCGCATGTGCTGACTTTTAGTCAGCCCTGTTATTATATCGTAATGTGAATTCTTTGTCAAGACTTTTGCTCTGAAAGTTTGAAAAAAACGGTCATTATTTTGACAATATTTTTAGCACATTCTATTAATTAGTTTTTGAGCGCCTGCAAAGGTGCGGGAATTCTTCCTCCGCGGTTTATAAACTTTGATGGTGAGCCTTTTCTCAGCGGCATAATGGGGGAGTATCCGAATAGTCCGCCGAAGTCAAGGCGCTCATTTGCGTTTCTTCCAACAGCCGGAATAAGCCTTACAGCGGTGGTCTTTGTGTTTACCATACCGATTGCCGCCTCATCTGCAATAATTGCAGAGATAACCTCAGCCGAAGTGTCGCCGGGAACAACAATCATATCAAGGCCCACAGAGCAAACAGAAGTCATAGCCTCAAGCTTTGTAATGTCGATAGCACCCTCTTCTGCGGCATGTATCATACCGGCGTCCTCAGAAACCGGAATAAAAGCACCTGAGAGTCCGCCGACATGTGAAGAAGCCATAACACCGCCCTTTTTAACGGCGTCGTTAAGAAGAGCCAGTGCGGCAGTCGTGCCGTGGCAGCCGCAAATCTCAAGTCCCATTTCTTCAAGAATATGAGCAACAGAGTCGCCGACAGCCGGTGTGGGAGCAAGTGAAAGGTCTACAATACCAAAGGGTACGCAAAGTCGCTTAGAAGCTTCCTGAGCAACAAGCTGACCCATTCTTGTAATCTTAAATGCAGTTTTCTTAACAATGTCTGCAATCTGAGTCAAATCAGCTTTATCGTCTGCCTTAGAAAGTGCCGCTCTTACAACTCCGGGACCTGAAACGCCTACATTGATAACACAGTCAGCTTCTCCGACACCGTGAAAAGCACCTGCCATAAAGGGGTTATCCTCAGGAGCATTGCAGAAAATAACAAGCTTAGAAGCACCCGCACAGTTATTGTCTTTGGTAAGCTCGGCGCATTTTTTTACGATAGGACCCATCATCTTGACTGCATCCATATTAATGCCTGCTTTGGTTGAGCCGATATTAACCGAGGAGCAAATATGAGAAGTCTCGGCCAAAGCTTCGGGAATACTCTCTATAAGTGCATAGTCGCCGGCAGCAAAGCCCTTATGAACAAGAGCGCTGTAACCGCCGATAAAGTTAACACCTAAGGTTTCGGCAGCTCTGTCCATTGCATAAGCAAACTTCTTAACATTGCTGTTAGGGCAGGCGGCAGCAAGCATGGCAATAGGGGTAACGGCGATTCTCTTATTTATAATGGGAATACCGTATTCTCTGGAAATGTCCTCAGCAGTAGGCACTAACTTCTCAGCATATCTGCATATTTTGTCGTATACCTTATCACAAGCCTTGTCAATATCGCTGTCGATACAGTCAAGGAGCGAAATGCCCATAGTAACAGTTCTGACATCCAGATTTTCGTTGTCTATCATATTGATAGTTTCGAGTATATCTTTTGTTTCAAGCATTGCCTACACCTCAGATTTTATGCATACTGTTGAAGATATCTTCGTGCATTATGTGAATCTTGGTGCCGATTTTCTCACCAAGGCTGTCAAAATCTTCGTTCAACTGCTGGAAGGAGGGTGTGTTCTTAGGGTCGAACTCAACCAGCATAATCATAGCAAAGAGATCCTGCAGAACGCTTTGAGTAACCTCAAGAATGTTGAGGTTTCTTTCGGCACAGGCATTTGAAACCTTTGCAAGAATGCCAACGTTGTCTTTTCCGAGCACAGTAATAACTGCCTTCATTCTGAAAAACTCCCTTCAAAATTATAGACAGCCTAAGCTGCCTATAAAGTAACTA
>JBJEOT010000040.1:17230-33055 GCA_051880855.1 Ruminococcus sp. | reverse complement strand
CCAAGCAGCCGTAAAATTTCGAGTGCTGCACCTTCGACCACTCGGACAACTCTCCTGATATTTGCCGGAAAATTCAATAATCAAACGGCAAACAATATTTTACTAATATATTTTATAATTGTCAAGGTGAAATTTTAATTTTAGTCATATATTGCGTATTACACTTTTTATAAAGGCTCAGAACATTTCTGTAACAAACTCAGGAATTTTTCATAGGATGAAATGTATTAAGCTGAAAAGGTGAGTATATGGCACTTGAAACCAGGGATTTGTTTGCAAGACTCATAAAATGTGAGGCAGGAGGAGAAGGTGATGACGGTATGCGCGCCGTTGCATCTGTAATTATTAACCGCGCGCAAAGCGGTACAGGTGAGTTTGCGCGGGTTAGTAACGGCGGAGACATAAGAGCGATAATAACCCAGGAATGCCAATTCGTTTGTCTTAAAGAGGTAGTAGCAGGGGAGTACAATCCTCAAAATGTTTATAATATAACTCCTGAGGAAATACACTATGAAATAGCTGACTGGGCATTAGCCGGAAATACTGCAAGCTCTGTGGGCAACTCTTTATTCTTCTTTAATCCTTACAGTCAGACCTGTCCCAGATATTTCCCTTCTGATGTGGGTGTGATATACAATAGGGTAGGTGACCATTGCTTTTACGCGCCGACATCTGCTTATGCAAATACTTAAATTTAGGAGAAAGCTATGAATAATTCGTTTAATTTGCTTGATATATACGGTATTCCGCCGGCAAGGTACAGCGAAGACAATCCCGAGGATTTGTTTCTCAAAAATCTCCCGTCACTTGAGCAAATAGCTTCATTTAATCTGTTTTTACAGTCAGGCGGTAAACAGACAGGCGCGTTGCCCCCAATAGAAATTCCCCTGCAGACGCCGCCGACACCGGCTACTACAATAGGGCCGAACGCTTCAACAAGCAATGAATCAGAACGTTTATTGTCACAGCAGCCAATAAGCGGAAGTCAAACGCCTTTGACTAATAATACCCAGGGAATATCATCTGTGCAGCCTCAAGAGCTGCCGGAGGGAACAAGTTTAGTACAGATGATTACTGATTTCAGTAATCCATATCCCATAACTGCAGACAGTATTCAGTACCTAAACGGATTTATTCGCACTCAAATCGGACGCAGATGCCAGATTCAGTTTTTGGTAGGTACTGACGAGCTTGTTGAGAAAGACGGCTTTTTGCTTGGAGTCGGAGCTAATTATATTCTGCTTAACGAAATCGGCACTAACGACATTACAACCTGCGACTTCTATAATATTAAGTTTATAAGATTCTTGTACTAATTATCACATTTCAATATTTTAGCTGAAGCTGTGAAATAACAGCATTTGAGAGTAAAAAACCTTTTTCCGTAAGGGAAATATTATCGCCTGCTACCCTTGTTAATCCGAGCTTTTCCAGTTTTTTTGCCTCTGTAAATATATCTGCAGACGGCACAGAACTGAAAAGCTCTTTATATTTTTCAAGGCTAAAACCCGAGTCGGTCCTCAATGAAAGCATAATGTATTCATCAGGTGTATTGCCTTCTGATTCAAATAATATTTTGTCCTCTGCAAAATCTTTGATGTTCGATGGGTAATAAAAGCGTGAGTTTCCAATCATAGAGTGTGCCGAGGGGCCGAGTCCCAGATAATCTTTAAGCTCCCAATACTTCATATTGTGACGGCTTACCCTGTCACCTCTGCAAAAATTAGAAATTTCATAGTGTCTGAAACCCTTATCTGACAGGTACTTGCTTGTAAATTCATACATATCAGCTTGAGTATCTTCATCAGCAAAATCAATATTCTCTGCATTATTATAGAAATTTGTTCCCGGTTCTATTTTCAGCATATAGGTGCTCAAATGAGTTGCACCGGACTCAGTGGCATATTCTAAAGTATTTTTGAGAGTACGCTCTGTCTGTAATGGAATACCAAGCATTATGTCAAGAGAAAAATCATCAATGCCGCTGCGAAGTATTCTGTCAACAGTAAAGTCAACATCGGCATTTCGGTGTATTCTGCCGAGAATTTTCAGTTCATCTTCGTTTTTGCTTTGCATCCCAACAGACACTCTGTTTACACCGTTTCCCTTAAGAACGGAAAAATCAACGCCGCCGGTGGTCGCAGGGTTGACCTCGATAGTTATTTCCGCATTCGCAGTAACATTAAAACAACCTTCTACTTTATAAAGAATCTTCGAAATTCTGTCTGTCCCGAGAAGTGAAGGCGTCCCTCCGCCGAAGTAAACAGTATCGACACTTCTGCCGATAAATTTTTCTGCCCAACGGTCAATTGAGCGGTTGAGTATACCAGTGTATACATCGTACATACCGTCATTAGCTTTTAAACTGTAAAAATCACAGTAGTTACATTTTTTCGCACAGAATGGGATATGAATATAAAGACCGATATTTTTATCCATATATTTTCTCCATAGTTAAACTATTAATTCAATTATAGAATTTTACTGTATTATAATTCAATAAAAACTCATAAAAAGGGTGAGGCAGAAACATAATGTTTCTGCCTCGGAATTTGGAAGGTATATGAAAAATAGGAATGATCAAGATTTTCTTACAAAGAGATAATAACAGATTGTTAAAAGCTTGTCAACAATATTATAAATTTTTGTCAAATAAAATATTTTCAAGTACTTTTATCACAAGTACAAATATTATCTGAGTACTCTTTGTCTTCACTTGACATATTTATCCTCAAAAAGTATAATAGTTTACTGTTAATACTAGAATTGGAGAATGGTATTTTTGAGTGATTTAAGAAAAGAAATTGAAAGGCGCCGAACCTTTGCAATCATATCCCATCCCGACGCAGGTAAGACAACCTTGACAGAAAAGCTTCTGCTATACGGCGGAGCTATTAACACAGCCGGCTCTGTAAAAGGAAAGCGAACCGCTAAGCATGCTGTATCAGACTGGATGGAAATTGAGAAACAGAGAGGTATTTCTGTAACATCTTCCGTTATGCAGTTCAAATACGACGGATATTGCATTAATATTCTTGATACACCCGGACACCAGGATTTCTCTGAAGATACCTACCGTACCCTTATGGCGGCTGACTCCGCTGTAATGGTAATTGACGCGTCAAAGGGTGTTGAGAAACAGACAATCAAGCTCTTCAAGGTTTGCGTAATGCGTAACATCCCCATTATCACTTTTATAAATAAGATGGACAGGGATTCAAAGAATCCTTTTGACCTTTTAGAAGAAATCGAGAATGTTCTCGGTATTAACACCTGCCCCGTAAACTGGCCAATCGGTTCCGGAAAAGACTTTAAGGGCGTTTATGACAGAGCGAGTAAAAGTGTCTTAATATATACCGCAAACAACGGTCAAAAAGAAGTTGAAGAAAAAATTGTACCACTTTCAAGTCCTGAAATAAGAGAGACTGTCGGTCAATATATGATTGATGATCTGCTTTCTGATATCGAACTTTTAGAGGGCGCAGGTGATGCTCTTGATTTAGAGCTTGTTAGAAAAGGTAAGCTGACTCCCGTGTTTTTCGGATCTGCTCTCAACAACTTCGGCGTTGAGCCCTTCCTTAAAGACTTTCTCAACTTCACAACATCACCTCTGCCCAGAGAAACCGATGACGGTGTTATTGATCCTGATTCTGACTATATGTCAGCATTTGTCTTTAAGATTCAGGCAAATATGAACAAGATGCACCGTGACCGAATTGCCTTTATGAGAATTTGCTCCGGCAAATTCTCTAAGGATATGGAAGTCACTCACATACAGGGCAATAGGAAAATCAAGCTTTCTCAGCCTCAGCAGATGATGGCTTCTGACAGAGAGATGATTGAAGAAGCCTACGCAGGAGACATAATCGGCATTTTTGACCCCGGTATTTTCTCTATCGGAGATACTGTTTGTTCACCCGGTCATAAAGTCCGCTTCAAGGGTATTCCCACATTTGCTCCTGAACATTTTGCGTTAGTCAGACAAAAAGATACAATGAAACGCAAGCAGTTTATCAAGGGTACTACTCAGATTGCACAGGAAGGCGCAATTCAGATATTCCAAGAGCTTGACGCAGGAATGGAGGAAGTCATTGTCGGTGTTGTTGGCACACTTCAGTTCGATGTGTTAAAGCATCGCCTTGAGAATGAGTATAATGTTGATATTATAATGTCATCCTTGCCTTACCAGTTTATACGCTGGATAGTAAGCGATGACCTTGATCCCAAAACACTTGACCTTGCTTCTGACACTAAGCGAATTCAAGACCTCAAAGGCAATTACCTTTTGCTTTTCACAAGTGAGTGGAGCATAAGTTGGGCTTTAGAGCATAACAAAAGTCTTGTGTTGGAGGAGTTCGGAAGAAACTCTTAATAGGACACGCAAAAATTTAACACTCCCCGAATATGATTTTATATAAATCAATAGGGGAGTGTTTTCTATTTTTGAATTTCTGTTGTGGTTGAGCAATTACTGCTATTTGTTTATTTTGCATGTTTGCAGGGGCGGGTCTTTCCCCAAGCCCCTGAGCAAAAAACAAGAGGAAGAGTACTTAAAGCTAAGCAGAGAAGGGGATATCGGTGCTCGAAACAAACTTGTTGAGCATAATTTGAGACTTGTTGCTCACATAATAAAGAAATATTACGCCAATAAATCCGACCACGAGGACTTGGTATCAATCGGTACCATCGGACTCATCAAGGCAATTAACACCTTTAATCCAGATAAAAATATTAAGTTTTCCAGTTACGCTTCAAGATGTATTGAAAATGAAATTCTGATGCATTTCAGAAACGGAAAGAAGTCTGCTCAGGATATCTCTCTTAATGAAGCAATTGATACTGATAAAGACGGTAATCCGCTTACTCTCATTGATGTGTTGGCGGTTGAAGAAAACTTTGCAGACGAACTTGACAATAAGCTGAATATCGAAAAACTCAGCGAATACATATCTTCAGAGCTTGATGAGAGAGAAAAAACAGTAATAATGCTCAGATACGGGCTTAACGGCAACGAGCCTTTGACTCAGCGCGAAGTTGCAGAGAAGCTCGGTATTTCCCGCTCATATATCTCGCGAATTGAGAAGAAAGCCCTGCTTAGCTTAAGAAAGAAATTTGAGCACGGTTAATCACATGAAGAGTCTGAATAAAAGAGTAATTATAAAGCAGATTGACAAGCCGAGAACCATAGGAATGATTACCGACATAACGGTCCAGAAGCTGCTGTTCGTCTCTTTCTTTATTGCAAAGCATGTTGTAGAACACGGAAAATGAAGAAGACACAGTACAGTAGTGCAAATAGCCGTCAGCATTGTCCAGCCGTTAGAAGCAAGCAAACTGCCAAGCTGTGAAAGGGATGCATATTCGGTAAGCTCACCGCTTGACATATATGAGAGCAGCATTATCGGTATTACAATTTCATTTGCAGGGAACCCAAGTATGAACGCAGTTAGAATCACGCCGTCAACTCCGATAACCTCACCAAGGGGTGCAAAGAAGTTTGTAATATAGCTTAAAATTGTTGCATCGTTTATACTTACATTTGATACAAACCAAATCAGAGCGCCTGCGGGAATTGATACAAAAACCGCTCTTGACAGAACATAAAGCACTTTTTCTTTAACAGACAGCAAAGTCACTTTAATAATCTGAGGCTTTCTGTAAGGCGGAAGCTCTAATATAAAGCTTGACGGTTCACCCCTCAGAAGTGTTTTGGAGAGTATAAACGAAACAAGCAAGGTCAGCAAAACAGATAGAATCAATAACAGCAGAAGAGTTCCTGTGGTAATTACAGACTTAGTAAATCCCGATACACCTGTTGCAAAAAAGATTGATATTATTCCGATTAGAGTAGGCAATCTGCCGTTGCAGGGGATGAAACTGTTTGTTACTATAGCAAGTATCCGTTCTCTCTTTGAATTGATTATTCTGCTTCCCATTACACCGCAAGCATTACAGCCAAAGCCCATAGCCATTGTAAGTGCTTGCTTCCCATTTGAACCGGCCCTTCTGAAACATCTATCTAAGTTAAATGCAACTCTCGGAAGATACCCTGAATCCTCCAAAATAGCAAACAGAGGAAAGAATATAAGTGCAGGCGGCAGCATTACTGACACAACCCAAGCGGTAGTCGTGTAGATACCGTCTAACAGAAGGCTTGATACTGTCTCTGAAAAATTAAGTTCAGTAAATAGTATTTCGAGCTTTGCTTTGATAAATGAAAACAGCATGCTCAGCCACTCGCTCGGGTAGTTTGCTCCGTAAGCTGTTATCCAGAAGATAACAGCAAATACAAGAAGCATAATAGGTATGCCGGTTAGCTTTGATGTGAACAGTCTATCGAGCTTTTTGTCTTTTGTGCTGTAAACCTCTCCTGCTTTGCCTATAACCTTTGATGCGATTTCTTTACAAATGCCGGATATTTTCTCGGTATAAGCCTCGTAACTTAAGCGCTCAAAGCTTCTTATTTCATTTATGGCAGGTGTTGTATATGTTTTAAGTTTACCCTCTGCAACATTCTGCGTGGTTTCTTTTAAGCTCTCAATGCCTTTTTTGCTTCGCGCGGTAGTTTCTGTAACGGGAATTCCAAGCTGTAGAGATAACTCATCTGTATCTATGGATATTCCTTTCTTTTTTGCCTCGTCACACAGATTAAGACATAGAACTGCTTTATTGGTATTTGAAAGCACCTGCAAAGCAAGAAAAAGGTTCCGCTCAAGGGCTGTTGCATCAGCAACAATTATGATACAGTCATATTCACCGCCTGTGATGTAATCATAAGTAATTTTCTCTTCAGGAGAATCCGATAGAAGAGAGTATGCTCCGGGCAAATCTATGACCTTATATTTTGAGCCTTTACTGAGATACGAACCGTAAGCAAGGGAAACGGTTTTGCCTGCCCAGTTCCCTGTGTGCTGATTTAGACCCGTCAGGGCATTGAACACAGTGCTTTTTCCAACATTCGGATTTCCGGTAAGAGCAAGGGTTATGTCACATGTGCCGACATTGTCAAGCGAGCTCTTGTCTTTGTATTTCGATATAGTGCCTATATAAAACACCGCTCTCAGTTTATGATTACATTTACGCTCCTTGCATCTTCACCTCTTAATGCTATCAGTGTTCCTTTAATCAGATAAGCGACAGGGTCTCCTGCAGGACTTTTTCTGACAGGACAAATCTTTGTATTTTTGGTAAATCCTAAATCGAGCATTCTGCATTTGCACTTACTGTTATCGTTTATGCCTGTAATAACAGCCGATTTTCCCAATGTCAGTTTATCCAGGGTTATCTCTTTCAATCAGACCATTCCTTTGTTGTTATGCATTACTATCATATGTAAACTATATGACTCTGTGAAAGAAAATTAATTGCAACTACAGAGCGTCTGTGATATACTATTATAAAATATTCGCAGGTGACATATAAATAAGTGGTGATGCCTGTGAAAAGATATGGAAAATATATTTATACTTCATTATGCATTGTACTTTGCGGTGTGTTTGTCGCTCTTAGTATTCGTGCATCCGCAAGTGTGGCTGCTATGGCTGAGAATTCTTTTGGAGATAAAGACACGCCTACCGTTATTATTGATGCCGGCCACGGTGCTGAGGACGGCGGTGCCGTGTCAAGCGGGGGACTCTTAGAGAAAGACATCAACCTTTCTATTGCGCTTACTCTTGAAAAGCTTTTTCGTCAGAGCGGTTTTGATGTCATTATGACACGGACGGATGATGCTGCTTTGTATGACGCAACTGCTGCAACTATTCGTGAAAAGAAGGTTGCAGATATTCACAAGAGAACGGAAATTGTTAACAGCGATAAAAACAATATATTAATCAGTATTCATCAGAACAAGTTTGATGATTCTGTGTGTAAAGGCGCGCAGATATTCTTTTCATCAAATAATATACAGAGTGAAGCATTGGCTGAGAACGTGCGAAGTGCAGTTGTAGGTCTTATACAAAACGATAACACAAGAAAGTGTAAAAAGGCTACAAGCAGTATTTATATTTTGCATCACGCTGAAGTGCCTGCGATAATGGTTGAATGTGGCTTCTTATCAAATCACGAAGAGGAGAAGCTTCTGTCAACAGAAGAGTACCGAAACAGTATGGCTTTTGCTGTTTACTCAGGTTTTCTTGAATTTTACTACAATAACTATTAATACAAATTAGGATGTGAAATTATGGCTTCAAAGGTAAAGAGTGTGTTTGTTTGCAGTGAGTGTGGCTATGAATCACCTAAATGGTACGGCAAATGCCCTTCCTGCGGTGAGTGGAATACGATGAACGAGGAAACTGTAACAAAAACGACTGTAAGCACCTCAGCCGTTCGCTCAGCGTCTTATTCAAAGCCTGTGAGCATTACAGAGATTTCTACAACAGATGAGCACAGATACAAAACTAATATATCGGAGCTTGACAGAGTTTTGGGCGGCGGTATTGTTAAGGGAAGCCTTATTCTTTTAGGCGGAGATCCAGGTATCGGTAAGTCTACAATTCTTCTTCAAATATGCCGTCAGCTATGTCATAAACTCAAAATACTATATGTATCCGGTGAAGAATCCAAAAGGCAACTGAAGCTTCGTGCCGCAAGGCTTAATGCTGAGAGCGAAAATTTGCTTGTCTTAACCGAAACCGACGCTCAGACAATAGCAGAAGTAATCAGAAACGAAAAACCCGATATGGTTATGATTGATTCTATTCAGACTATGTCCATCTCTGAGCTTACTTCTTCGCCGGGAAGCGTAACACAGGTCAGAGAATGCACAAACTTCCTTATGCGGGTTGCAAAGGGAATGGATATACCTATGTTTATAGTAGGCCATGTTAACAAAGAAGGATCTATAGCGGGACCTAAGGTACTTGAACATATTGTTGATGCGGTGCTTTACTTCGAGGGTGACAAGCAGATGTCATATCGGATTCTGCGCGCTGTTAAAAACCGATTCGGTTCTACTAATGAAATAGGCGTATTCCAAATGACTGAACAAGGCTTGGAGGTGGTAGAGAATCCGTCTATGATGCTCCTCTCAGGCAGACCGAAGAATGTATCCGGCACCTGCGTCGCCTGTGCAATGGAGGGATCACGGCCGATTCTTGCTGAGGTACAGGGGCTTGCCAGCGCTACAGCTTTCGGCAATCCGAGAAGAATGTCCACCGGATTTGACTACAGCAGAATGTCTTTGTTGGTTGCTGTGCTTGAAAAGCGAGCAGGATATTATTTCTCTAATTCTGATGTGTATATTAATGTTGTTGGAGGACTGAGACTTGATGAGCCTGCAACAGATCTTGCGGTTGCTATGTCCCTCGTATCCAGTCTTAAGGATATACCTATAGCTGACGACGCTATTGCTTTCGGTGAAATAGGATTAGCCGGCGAAATCAGAAGTGTATCTCATGCACAGGAGAGAGTCAGCGAGGCCTCAAGACTTGGCTTTACTCGAATAGTGATTCCTTACCATAACCTCAAGCGTGTGCAAAAACCGGAGGGAATTACACTCATCGGCGTTAAAAATATCCGAGAAGCATTTGAGGCGCTGACCTGATATGCAAGCGAGAATTCTGATTTCGCCGGCGAACAGCAAACTTATTAATAGTATCAAAGCAATGGGTATTGATGTTGTTGAGAGCAAGTGTGTGACTGCTCTCAGAAGAAACGAACAGTACCACGCTGATATGCAGGCTTTACGAATTAATGACAGATTATTCTTAGCAGAAAACTGCAACTATCTTTCGGGGGAGTTTATATCCTCATCACGGGAAATCATCAGAGTTGAAACACTCGAAGAAAAGTATCCGGGCAATGTATTGCTCAATGCAGTATTTATTAGGAATAAACTATTCTGTAAGGTTTCTGCGATTTCAAAGCGAGTATGTGACTATTGCAATGCAATGGGTATTGAGCTAATTAATGTAAATCAAGGCTATACAAAATGCTCTACACTTATAGTAAGTGATAATGCGGTTATCACCGCAGATGAAACTATTTACAAAGCAATGAGTGAAAACAGAGTCAGATGCCTTAAAATCAGAGCAGGATATATCAAACTTCAAGACGCAGATTACGGCTTTATCGGCGGAGCGTCCGGAAGGGTAGGGGACAAAATTCTGTTTTTCGGTGATATAAGTAAACACCCTGATTGTGCAGATATCATCGGTTTTATTAAAAGTGAAAACGCTCAGTATTTCGTTTTGAGTGATGAACCACTAACGGATATCGGCGGCTTGGTAGAGCTGTAAGCAATAGATAAAGCAGATAGGCAAAGTCTTTTATCTGCTTTTTTGTTTGCTCTTATTTCGAACATATGTTTATAGGGGAGAATTGGATTTTTCAAGTCCCAATATATAGTCGGAAGAGACACGGTAAATTTTGCAAAGCTTTATAAGAATATGTATAGGAAGCTCACGGACGCCTGATTCGTACTTAGAATACTGCTCTTGCCGAATACCGAGAATAAAAGCAATATCAGCTTGGCTGTAAGAATTAGCTTTGCGCAGCTTTTTAAGATTTTCTGTGTATAAATGCTTCATAAACTCCTCGGAAATAAATTATGTTCAAACAGACATATGATACTGTGAATTAAAATGTACAGAAAATATAGCATAGAATTTTTAAAAACGATGTAACATATTGTTGGAAAAATCTCAGAAGCTAAGAATTCTATCAACAAAATATTTGAAGATAATATAAATTTATATTTATTCTGTCAAATCTAAACTGAATAATAAAATTAATTGCAAATTATTCTGTATTAATATATTTTGATGTATGCTGTTGAAATCTGTAAAACAAAGATAAAAGCTTAATATAATACAAGCTGTAATAATTACTGTCTGTATAAGAAAAATAAATCTAAGCCCTCCCCTAAATTACACAAAATATTCATTTTGTAGAATTTTCTTATAAAGAATTTACAGTCGGTCCCCTTGTGCTATTATAGGATAATAAAAGTAAATCCCAAAGGAGCTGTGTGCATATGGCAACAGATTTTACTAAAGAAGCGTTTCCGATACTCAAAGAGTATCTGTTCTATTTGCAAACAATAAAGGAAAAATCAGTAAGAACCGTCAATGAATACTTTATTGACCTTCGGACTTTCTTTCGGTTTATGAAACTTAACCGTGGTGTTGTGAAAGCAGACATTCCATTCGAAGATATATCTATTGAAGATATAGATCTTGACTTTATTAGGTCAATAACTCTAACCGATGCTTATGAGTTTATGAATTATCTTAAAACTCGAAGAGATAATAACAGCTCTACTCGCCTACGGAAAACTTCTGCTCTCAAAGGCTTTTTTAACTATCTTTGTGTTAAAAAGCATCTTATAGATACCGACCCTATGAATGAGCTTGAAACTCCAAAGCAAAAGAAAAGCCTGCCTAAGTATTTGACATTAGAGCAGAGCATCGAGCTTTTGGAGTCTGTAGACGGCAAGTATAAAGAAAGGGATTACTGCATACTAACATTATTCTTAAATTGCGGACTTAGACTTGCTGAGCTTGTGGGACTTAACCTGAGCGATATTCGCAAGGATAATACAGTCCATGTTGTCGGTAAAGGAAACAAAGAACGAATTGTATACCTGAACGACGCCTGCCTGTCTGCCATTGAAGCTTATCTGAAGGTGCGCCCTGCTGATGACCTCGGTGATGACAGAAACGCTCTTTTTATCAGCAGTCAACATAAGCGTATGAGCAGAAGTATGGTACAAAAAACCGTCGAGAAATACCTTAAGAAGATTGGCCTTGACGCCCAAGGGTATTCTTGCCATAAGCTCCGTCATACAGCCGCAACGCTTATGTATCAACACGGTAATGTTGATATCAGAGTCCTCAAAGAAATCCTCGGACACGAAAACTTAGGCACAACTGAGATATATACTCACCTGAACTCAGAGCAGATGGAAAATGCCGCCGACGCCAATCCCCTGTCTAAGATTAAGCCAAACAAATAGATTTTACAGATAAAATCATCCCTAACAAGCTTGTTGTTAAGGATGATTTTTGTTATGTTCTATATTTTATTGTTCTTTCCTCTTGGAAAACAATTTGTTAACAAGAAGTGTTATTAAAATAATAATTCCGATTATTACGAAGATAATCAGCATACCAAAACCCATTTTAGGGAGCATCTGAACAAATCTCATAGGATCGAAATCAGGAAATAAGCTTAAGATAAATTCCATACTGTCTCCTCCCTATCAGCTGAACATATTTAGAATGATACCGCCTGCAATAACAGAGGCAATCTGACCGGAAACGTTTACGCCGATAGAATGCATAAGCAGGAAGTTTTCAGGATCCTCTGCAAGTCCCATCTTGTGAACAATTCTGCCTGACATCGGGAAAGCCGAGATACCGGCCGCGCCAATCATCGGATTAATCTTTGTCTTTAAGAAGATATTAAGAATCTTGGCAAAGATAACTCCGCCTGCGGTATCAAAAACAAATGCAATTAGACCGAGAACAAGAATAATGATTGTGTTGAGATTCAAGAACTTATCGGCAGTCATCTGGAATGCTACGGAGATACCGAGGAAGATAGTTACAAGGTTGGCGAGTACTTTCTGTGCTGTCTCGGAAAGTGAGTTAAGAACACCGCACTCACGAATCAGATTACCGAACATTAAGAAGCCGATGAGAGATGTTGCCTGCGGTACGATAGCTGAAACAACAATGGTAATTATAATGGGAAAACAAATCTTTGTAAGCTTAGACACAGTTTTCTGTGTATAAGGCATCTTGATGAGTCTCTCCTTCTTTGTTGTAAGAAGCTTAATAACCGGAGGCTGAATAATAGGAACAAGCGCCATATAAGAATATGCTGCAACCATAATCGCGCCTGTGTAATTAGAGCCAAGAGTATTAGCTACAGCTATAGAGGTTGGTCCGTCGGCAGCACCGATAATAGCAATAGAAGCCGCATCCTTATCTTCAAAGAATATCGAAGCCATACAAAGAGTAAAGAAAATACCGAACTGTGCGGCAGCGCCGAAAATCATAAGCTTAGGATTAGTGAGCAGCGGTCCGAAGTCTATCATTGCACCGATTCCGATAAAAAGTAATAACGGAAAAAGCTCATTGGCTATACCTGCGTTGTAAAGCTCCTCAATAGGACCTGTCAAAGCATCAGAGAAAGGTATATTAACCAGAATTGTGCCAAACCCCATAGGAAGCAAAAGCGTAGGTTCCATTTCCTTTTTAATTGCAAGGAAAATAAGCACAAGACCGATAAGAATCATAACTCCCTGCTGCCAGGTAAACGCAAGCAAGTTTTCATAGAGAATCTGAAAATTATCCATAAGCACTCCTTTCAATAATACTACATAGTTTCTGCAAAAGATTTTATCATACATACTAACAAAAAGCAATAGTTAAGAGAAATATACACAGAGCACTTACATATAATTTGTTAATATACATCTACCACCCACAAGATGTTGCGGTAAAAGTAGAAAATGTACTTATTGATATAAAATAAGGAAATCTGTGAAAAAACTGATAATCAAGTTGAACAAGTTAAGCCTTTAACTATTGTTTATTTTATCCAAATTTTGAATTCAAGCAAAGTTTTTTTGTAAAATTTATTGAAATTTTCTAAACAATATACTATGATGTAGTTAACCGATTAGACTCACCTTGAGCTGTCGGTCTAATGTTTGCTAAGTTAAACGGTTAAGTAACCGTAATATTTATTAAAGGAGAATGATTTTATGTTAGCAAAACGCAACCTCAAAAAGGCAGTATCCGTTATAATGGCTATTTGTCTTATTCTTAGCTGCGGAATCGTTTCTGCACTTGCAGTTTCTGCAGCTACCGCAACTACCGTTTATTTTTACAACGGTGACAATTGGTCTGATGTGTACGCTTATCAGTACAGCACAACCGGTCTCGCTTCCGAAACAACAGGTGCTTGGCCGGGAACACAAGCTACCGCCGAAGGCAACGGCTGGTATTCTGTCAGTATTCCTCTCGCCGCAAACGGCAACGATTCTTGCTTCAATGTTATTTTCAATAACAACGGCGGCGACAACAACAAGCAGTACGAAGCAACAATTATTGACGATGTTAATGTTTACATGACAACTGAGAACAACAAGACCTTCTCATCAAAGGAAGCTGCTCTCGGTCAACCCGTAAAGCCTTCCGAGCCTGCAGACGGAACAACAAGAGTTCACTTCTACAACGCTGACAATTGGTCTGAGGTTTATGCTTACGAATGGAGCACACAGTTCAAGGGTGAAGCTCTCGGTGCATGGCCCGGAACAAAAGCAACAGATGAAGGTGACGGATGGTTCTATGTTGATGTTCCGTTAGTGCCCGAAGGTAACGACGCTTGCTTCAATGTTATTTTCAACAACAACGGCGGAGACAGCAACAAGCAGTATGAGGCAACAATCATTGACGATGTTAATGTTTACATGACAACAGAGAACAACAAGACCTATTCTTCTAAGGAAGCTGCTCTCGGTCAGCCTGTAAAGCCTTCCGAGCCTGCAGACGGATCAACAAGAGTATATTTCTACAATGCAGAAAACTGGGAAAAGGTTTATGCATATCAGTACAGCCAGACTTCACTTGCAACCGAAACTCTCGGCGCATGGCCCGGCGTTGAAGCAACTGCCGAAGGCGACGGTTGGTTCTTTGTAGATGTTCCTCTTATTGCAAACGGCAGCGACGCTTGCTTCAGCATTATATTCAACAGCTATCAGGGAGTAGATACAATTCAGTATCAGGCACCTATTCTTGATACAGTTAATGTTTACATGATCAACAAGAACGATGTAACATTCGATTCAAAAGAGGCAGCTCTCAGAGGTGAAAATCCTACAGATCCCAAACCCACCGACCCCTCCCCCTCAACACCTGTTGAAGCAATGGTTGGTGACGCAGACGGAAACGGCATCGTAAATGTTAAAGATGCAACTGCTGTTCAGAAGCACGCAGCAAACATTATCACTCTTGTCGGCCAGCTTTTCGAAAATGCTGACTTCAATAGCGACGGCGCAGTAAATGTTAAGGATGCTACAGGAATCCAGAAACAGGTTGCCGGTATTATCTGATTATTAATTCAGTTTTATAATTATTGATTTAAGCTCTGTCCACCGTGCTAAACACGGTGCGGTGGACAGAAAACAGTTTAACGCAACGGAGGAAAATGTATTATGAACAATATCAAAAGAAAATCTTTAATCATTATATCTTTACTTTTAGTTGTGTTGAGTGCATTTTCCTGCTTTGCGCTTATAGGAACAAGTGCAGCAACAACATCTACAAGGGTATATTTTTACAACGCCGGTAATTGGTCCGATGTATATTTCTATGAATACAGCGACACAGGACTAGGAAACGATAAGTTAGGCGCTTGGCCCGGAACAAAGGCAACTGCCGAAGGCGGCAACTGGTATTATGTAGATGTTCCCCTTGTTGCAAACGGCAACGACTCTTGCTTTAACATTATTGCACACAACAACGCAGGTGAAAACGATCTCAGAGCCGAAGTCACAATTATTGACACAGTAAATGTTTACTTTACCAATGTAAATGATATTACCTATGCTTCAAAATCGGCAATAACAGGTGAGGAACCCTCCTCTCAACCCGCTACTCCCGACTCTCCCGCCGAACCGTCGAAACCTGCTGAAAGCACCTCTACAAGAGTTTACTTCTATAATTCAGACAACTGGTCTGATGTATATTTCTATGAATACAGTACAACCGGTCTCGGAAGTGACAAGTTAGGAGAATGGCCGGGAATAAAAGCAACACCAGAGGGCAGCGGTTGGTATTATGTTGATGTTCCCCTTGTTGCAAACGGCAACGA
>JBJEOT010000040.1:0-17130 GCA_051880855.1 Ruminococcus sp. | reverse complement strand
CAACTATCATCGACGAAACCAACGTATTCATGACAACCGAAAATGATAAGACCTATGCTTCTAAATCTGAAATCACAGGCGGTAATACACCTACAGTTCCTACCGACCCTACAAATCCGGCGGACAGCACTATTATCGGTGACGCAGACGGTAACGGCATTATAAATGTAAAGGATGCTACTGCAATTCAGAAACACGTTGCAGGTATTATTACTCTCACAAATCAAGAACTTGCAAACGCAGATTTTAATGCTGACGGCGTAGTTAATGTTAAAGATGCTACAGCTGTTCAGAAAAAGGTAGCCGGTATCATTTGATTAATTGATTCGGATTTGTCCCGTCGCTTCAGACGGCGGCGGGGCAAATCTTCAATCGCAACGGAGGAAAATGTATTATGCAAACAAGTAAACGAAATTTGAAAATTTTTCTATCGCTATTGCTGGTAGTATTGACTGCACTTTCCTGCATTACGATTTTCGGAGCAAGTGCAGCCGGTTCAACCACAGTTTACTTTTATAACGGTGACAACTGGTCTGAAGTATATGCATACGAATGGAGCACTCAGCTCAGCTCTGATGTTCTCGGGGTATTCCCCGGAACAAAGGCAAACTCAGTAGGCAACGGCTGGTACTCGGTCAATGTACCGCTTGTTGCAAACGGCAATGATGCATGTTATAATATTATATTCAATAATAACAACGGTTCGCAGTACGAAGCAACTATTATAGATACAACTAATGTCTATATGATTAACAGAACCGATGTAACCTTCAGCTCTATGAGCGAAGCTCTCGGTCAGCCCTCAGCTCCTTCTTCAGGCAGTACAAGAGTTTATTTCTACAATGCAGACAGCTGGGCTCAGGTTTACGCTTATGAATATAGCGCTACAGGTCTTGCTAGTGATGTTTTGGGTGCGTGGCCCGGAACAAAAGCTACCTCAGAGGGTGACGGTTGGTACTATGTTGATGTTCCACTGACACCTCAAGGCAACGATGCTTGCTTTAATATTATCTTCAACAGCTATGAAGGCGACGCAAGTAAAAAGGTTGAAGCTACTATCATTGATACAGTTAATGTATATATGACTAATAAAAATGATACTACCTTTTCTTCAAAGTCAGAAGCAATCGGTCAGCCTTCTTCACCTTCGACTCCTTCAGCAGGCACAACAAGAGTTTACTTCCTTAATTCAGAGAATTGGTCTCAGGTTTACGCTTATGAATACAGCACAACAGGTCTTGCAAGTGATGTTTTAGGTGCTTGGCCCGGCAAGAAAGCTACATTCGAAAGCGGTAACTGGTACTATGTAGATGTTCCCCTTGTTGCAAACGGTAACGACGCTTGCTTTAATATCATCTTCAACAATAACGGCGGTGATAATAACAAGCAGTATGAAGGCACAATCATTGATAATATTTCTACTTATTTGACTGCAAAGAATGATGTGGTTTATTCCTCGAAATCCGAAGCAGAGGGTACTACAGGCGGTACCGATTCAGGCAACTCAAATACGGGTGGTGGATCCGAACAGGTTGCAGGCTACGGCTGCAATCAAGGATATACTGCATATCAGGCAGAAAGTGCTTCAACAAACGCTTATGTAATGCCTGTATCTACGCAGTACGGCGACAAGAATTATATTCAGACAGAAGCTATCGGAAGGCAGGCTGTAAAGCTTTCAAAATCAGGTGATTATGTAGAGTTTACCCTTACAGCCCCTGCTAATGCACTTGTTCTCAGAGCTTGTATTCCCGATTCTTCTTCCGGCAACGGACAAACAAAATCATTGAGTATATATATTAACGGTGTTCATTCTGAAGATATTTCAATAACATCCAACTACTCTTGGCTCTACGGTGCATGGCCTTACAACAATAACCCGGGCGACTATGCTCCTCATAAGTTCTTTGATGATACAAGAGTTATGCTCAAAGCCGGCAATCTTTCAGCAGGAACAACAATTAAGTTTCAAAAAGACAGCACCGATAACGCAGAGTACTACATTATTGATCAAATCGAATGTGAGCAGGTTGCGGCTGCTTCTTCAAAGCCCTCCAATTACCTGAGCATTACAGATTTCGGTGCAACCGCAAATGACAGCTCTGACGATGCAAATGCAATCATCAACTGCATAAACGCAGCAAAAAATCAGGGTAAAGGCGTTTGGATTCCTGCAGGCGAATTTATTGTTGACAGCAATCAAAACTCAATTGAAATTAAAGATGTTACAATAAAAGGCGCAGGAATGTGGCACTCTGTTCTCAAGGGTTACGGCGCAAGATTTATGCTTGCCGGTAACAATTGTAAATTCTATGACTTCTCCCTTATCGGCACACAGACTGTCAGAAACAACGATTCCTTAACTTCTGCTTTTGACGGAACCTGTCCAAGCGGCGGTGTTATCCAGAATGTTTGGATGGAACACGCAAAATGCGGTATCTGGCTCAAAAATACAAGCGGTATGCAAATCAAGGGCTGCAGAATCAGGAATATGTTTGCCGATGGCATTAACCTTTGCTCCGGAACAACAAATACTGTTATAGAGAATTGTTCGGTAAGAAACAGCGGAGACGATTCAATAGCTATCTGGTCAGCAAGTCCTGCAGCTGAAAATAATACAATTACTCACAATACTGTTGAAGCACCTCAAATGGCAAGCGGTATTGCAGTATACGGTGGAACGAACAACACAATTTCCAATAATGTAATCAGAGATATTATTGCTTTCGGCGGCGGTATCAACATCAGCAAGAACCACTCCCCCACAGATTTCTCAGGTACTCTTACTGTTTGCGATAACATTCTTTACAGAGCAGATTCTTACAGCCCTGACACGGGTTACCACATGGGTGCTATTTGGTTCTGGTCTTTAGGCTCTGGCATTAATTCAACAATTAATATTGAGAGAAACTACATCTACGGTACCAACAGCTCAGCTGTAACGGTTGAAGGTGAAGGCCATATCTCTCAGGTTACTATCAAAGATTTAGGTATCTACAGTGCTATCCAGTATGGCTTTGATGTTCATTCCGAAGCTTGGGGCAGTATGACACTTGACAATGTAGCAATTAATAACACAGGTAAAGGAAATATCAATAACGCGTCAAACAGATTTACATTTAACTATACTGGCAAAGGTGCTTATACAGGCACATTGCCTGAACCCGATATTGATACTCCTGTCACTCCCCCAACAACGGATCCCACAACACCCACCGACCCCACAAATCCATCAGTCAACACAACAAGAGTTCATTTCTACAACGCTGACAACTGGTCTGAGGTTTATGCTTACGAATGGAGCACGCAGTTCAAAGGCGAAGCTCTCGGCTCATGGCCCGGAACAAAAGCAACGGCTGAGGGCAGCGGTTGGTATTATGTTGATGTTCCTCTTGTAGCAGAAGGCAACGATGCTTGTTTCAATATCATATTCAACAATAACGGCGGTGATAATAACAAACAGTTTGAAGCAACAATTATTGATACTGTGAATGTATATATGATAAATAAAAACGATGTTACATTCGACTCAAAAGAAGCGGCACTCGGCGGCAAAACACCTACTGCTCCGAAGCCTACCGAACCTGACCCCTCGACACCTGCTCAAGAGCTCATCGGTGACGCAGACGGAAACGGTATCGTAAATGTTAAGGATGCAACAGCTATCCAGAAACACTCAGCAAACATCATCACTCTTGTTGATCAGCTTTTCAAAAACGCAGACTTCAACGGTGACGGCACAGTAAATGTTAAGGATGCTACGGCAATACAAAAGAAAGTAGCTAACCTGATATAAATAACGGAGGTAATCTTATGAAACACACAAAAAAAGTCATTGCTCTTTTATTAGTTGCCCTGATGACAGTTTTCTCCTTTACAGCTTGTACTGACAAAGGCTCAAACACAGGCAACACTGACACAAGCGGAGCTCAAACTCTGAAGGTTTGGGCACCTCAGGAAGAACAGGAGATACTCGTTGATATGTGTAACTCATTCCTTGAGGCACACCCTGATTACAATGTAAAATTTGAGTACGCAATTATGGGCGTTGATGCTTCTATCGATGCAATCAAAAAGGATGCTGACAGCGCAGCCGATGTATTCCTTTATCCCTCAGGCGGTATTTCAGAGCTTACCGACGCCGGTCTCCTCTGCCCCATTACCTTTGGCACTGAGGAGCTTGCAGCTACTCACACAGAGCAGTCAATCGAAGGATGCTCAAAAGACGGTACAATCTACGGTGTTCCCGTAACGCCCAACACATACTTTATGTACTACAACAAGAGCATGTATACCGAGGATGAGGTTAAGTCTCTTGAAACAATGATGGCTAAAGACCTCGGCGACGGTATAAAGAACTTCTCCTGCACACTATCTGACAGCTGGTATCTCTCAGCTTGGTTCTTCGGCGCAGGCTGTACTCTCTTTGGCGAGGACGGCACCGACGCAAACAGCTGTACTTTCAATAACGAAGACGGCTACAAGCTCGGTCTTTATCTCCTTGACCTTGTTAATAACGATAAGTATCTTGAAGACGCTGAAGGTCTTGCCGGTGACAAGATGGCTGCAGGTGAGCTCGGAGCTCTCTGCTCAGGTACATGGTCAGCTGCAACGCTAAAGGAACAACTCGGCGACAACTTCGGCGCCGCTAAGCTTCCCACAATTCAGATTGACGGCAAAGAGTGTCAGCTTTCGAGCTTTATTGACTACAAGTGCTATGGCGTTAACGCCATGACCAAGAATCCTCAGATTGCTATTGAACTTGCCCAGTGGCTCGGCAACGAACAGTGCCAGATGATGCGTTTTGAGACAAACGCTGATGCACCCACCGTTAAGTCTCTGCTTGATGTTCCCTCTGTTGCAGAGCGCGAAGAAATCAGCGCTCTTCTTACTCAGGAACCTTTCTGCACACAGCAGCCTACAGTTGCAAAGCTTTCCGACTTCTGGACACCCTGTACAGCATTCGGTCAGGAGCTTGTAAACGGCACTTTAACTGAAGCAAATCTCCAGAGCAAACTGGACGCAATGGTAGACGGTATTCTCTCTGACCTTGTGTAAAAATATCCGATAGATTAATACATAATCATTTTAATTAATAGGAGTGAAAACTATGAAATCTTTTTCTAAAAGAGTTTTAACAATAACATTAGCTTTGCTTGTTATTCTGTCCTCTGTAATGTGCGTGTCGGTCTTTGCCGCTAACACAACTGTTTATTTCTACAACAGCGGTAAATGGGCTAATGTTTACGGCTATGTTTGGGGTTCAAGCGAAGCTCTCGGTTCATGGCCCGGCACAAAAGCAACTTCTGACGGCGGCAATTGGTACAAAATTTCCGTTCCTGCAAATGCCGCAGACGGCTTTAACATTATTTTCAATGACGGCGGTAACGGCAAACAGGCAGGCAACAACTACATTACCGATACAACCAATGTTTATCTCACAACATCAGCCGATAAACTCTACGCAAGTAAGGCAGAAGCTGAGAAAGCCGCAGGCTCAACACCTGATGTAAAACCCTCAACAGGTTCTACAACAGTTTATTATCTCAACAGCGCTAATTGGTCAACTGTTAGTGCTTATGTATGGGGTGCATCTGAGGCTCTCGGCGCATGGCCCGGTACACAGGCTTCTTCTGACGGCGGAAAATGGGTAAAGGTTAAAGTTCCTCTTGACGCTTCTTCAGGTTTTAACATTATCTTCAATGACGGAAACCAGCTTCAGGCAGGTAATAACTACATTGATAACGCAACCGATGTTTATCTCACCTTCAGCGCAGATGCAAAGTATTCTTCTAAGAAAGATGCAGAAGCAGCTGCAAGCAAGCTTGATATTCCTACAGGACCTTCCAAGGGTACAACAACTGTTTACTATTACAACACAAAGGGTTGGTCAGATGTAACTGCCTATGTTTACGGCGGTGTTGTAGGAGAAATTTTAGGCGCATGGCCCGGTAAGGCAGCAACAAATATAGGTAACTATTGGTGGAAAATAGATGTTCCCACCGATGCTGCAAAGACTTCGTTTAACATCATCTTTAATAATGCAGGTGCGGGTTCACAGGCATGCGATATGTTCATCAACGATCACGAGACTGTCTACACAACTTATGTTGAAGACGGCAAGTATACAAGTAAAGCAGAAGCTGAATCAAAGATTTCTCTTGACACCGCTGTTCTTACAAACACTACCCGCGTATTCTTCCTCAATAATGAAAAGTGGGCAAAGGTTACAGCTTATGTATACGGTAACTCCGGCGAGCTCCTCGGCGGTTGGCCCGGTAAAGAGTGCAAGCAAGACGGCACATCTAACTGGTATTATATCGATGTTCCCACCAACGCTTACGCAGGTGCGTTCAATATCATATTCAGCGACGGCGGTAACGGAAAGCAAGCAAAAGACGGATATATCTTTGATACAGAGCATGTATTCGTAACATTAGACGGCGCTGCATACACAAGCGCAGAAGAGGCAAAGCCCGGCAGCTCTGTTGGCGGTCACTTCATCTTAAGCGGTCAGGAAACTACAATTGCAATCGTAGCATCTGCACTTGTACTTCTTTCACTCGCAGCTATTATTATCGTCAGAAGAAAACAGAAGGCAATAAGATAATAGCAATTAATTTTTGATTTTTCCTCTCTAAGTTTTCATGATAATCCACTCCGACATTGATCCCACAAAGCTACATTAGTAGCTTTGTGGCGATTGATGTACCCCCTATTATTACATTTGTTATTTCTGGAAGTGAGCTATATGGCAACAAAAGTAAGTATTCAAGATGTAGCTATGCGTGCAGGTGTTTCCGCAGCATCGGTTTCTTATGTTATAAATAATGTAGATAAGGTTTCTGCTGAAACCCGTGCCCGTATTCTTAAAGCAATTGATGAGCTACACTACAAGCCTAATATGGTTGCAAGATGCCTTTCTAAAGGATATTCTAAGCTCTTAGGTATTGCAATGCCTCAGATTCAAAGTGATGACGGCGAAAGAGAAAGCAACCCTTTCTTCAATGAATTTATTGACGCAGTAGAAAACAGCGTCAAAGATAAAGAATACGATGTTGTTATCAGCTCCTTTGACTCCAAAAAAGAATACAGCGATTGGGTTCAAAGAAGAAGACTTGATGCGCTTATTATCTTAGGTTCATTTCCTGACAGCATACTAAACGAAATCAGAGAAAGCGGTGTGCCCGTTGTTCTCACCGACGATTATGAAAAGTATCCCGACAATTTTCACTGTGTTAAAATAGATGACGAATACGGCGGATATATTGCTGCAAAGCATCTTTTGGAGTTAGGCCACAAGGACATCGGCTTTGTATCCGGCGATATCAGTCAGAGTGATGTCAACCGTTCAAGATATGAGGGCTTCTTAAGAGCACACAGAGAGTTTGGTATAACTCATAACAGCAATCTGATTTTTGAAGAGGATGTTTCCTTTAACGGAGGATACAGAGTTACTCAAAAGATTATTGAAACAAACGCAACGGCGATTTTTGCTTGCGCAGATATTATGTGCGTAGGCATAATCAAAGCCTGTTACGATAGAGGTATTGTAATTCCAAGAGATTTATCGGTTGTAGGTTTTGATGATATTCAGTATGCAAAGTATACAACCCCTGCCCTGACTACTGTCAGACAGGATATCGCTAAAAGAGGCAGAATGTCTGTTTCTCTTGTTATCGAAGATTTGGAAAATAACAGTCTCACCTCTGACTCTATGATTATTAAACCTGAGTTAGTTGTGCGTGATTCAACCGCAAAGCCTTTATAAGGCTTTGCGAATATTTTGACTGGTAAATCGGTTAACATAAATATTTTTCCTAATGGGGGGATTGATTTGGCACATAAAAATAAGAAACTAAACGGTCCTAAGAAGAAAAGAGTATCTTTCGTAGATATGATTAAAAACGGCGATATCTATGTAAGACTTTCCTGTCTGATTATGGGACTTGGTAACATTGCACACAAACAGGTGATCAAGGGCATTATTTACCTTTGCACAGAAGTAGCATTCATTCTGTATATGATCCTTGTTGGTGTGAAAAACATCAAGGGTATGATTACTCTCGGCACAAATACTCAGGGATGGACTATTGATGAAAACGGTGTACCTTTCCTTGCTAAAGGCGACAACTCAATGCTTCTTCTATTATACGGAGTAATAACTCTGTTTGTAATTACGTTGTTCTGTATGTTCTGGTTTGTTACCGTTAAATCGGGATATGAAGCCTATACAAGAGCCAAAGCAGGCAGACATATTAATAGCTTTAGGCAGGATATTGCAGCTCTTTTCGACAGCAACATTCACAAGCTTCTTTTAGCTATTCCTATGGCCGGACTTATCATATTCACTGTTGTTCCTCTGGTTTATATGATTCTCATAGCATTTACCAACTATGACGAACAGCATCAGCCACCGGGAAATCTTTTTGATTGGGTCGGCTTTGAGAACTTTATTCAGATTTTCAATGCATCAAGTAAGCTCAGCAAGACCTTCTGGCCGATGCTTATCTGGACCTTTGTTTGGGCTATATTTGCTACTTTCTCCTGCTATATCATAGGTATTCTCGTAGCAATGCTAATCAACAGAAAAGGTATTAAGCTCAAGGCAATGTGGCGCACAATCTTGGTTATTACTATTGCCATTCCCTCTTTCGTATCTCTGCTTGTAATCAGAGTTATGCTTCAGAAAGAAGGAGCTCTTAACATACTTTTACAGGAATTCGGATTCACCACTGCGGCCTTGCCCTTCTTAACCGATGCAACTTGGGCAAGAGTCACCGTAATCATTGTTAACCTATGGGTCGGTATTCCTTACACTGTACTTATTGCAACAGGTATTCTTACAAACATACCTCCTGAACTTTACGAAAGTGCAAAGCTTGACGGAGCTAACGGTTTCAAGATTTTCACAAAAATTACAATGCCATATATGCTCCATGTAACAACACCCTATTTGATTACAAACTTTATAAGCAACATTAATAACTTTAACGCCATATACTTCTTGACGGGCGGCGGTCCTCTTTCTCTTGATTATTACAAGGGAGCCGGCAAAACCGACCTTTTGGTTACATGGCTTTACAAGCTTACAGCAGACAGCCGTGACTACTGCTATGCTTCAACAATCGGTATTATTATCTTTATTATATCCGCTGTTCTCTCACTTCTCGTTTACAGAAGAACAGGTGCATATAAGAATGAGGAGGGATTTTCGTGATAAACAAAAAGCTTATCGGTACAAATGCAAAATATATCAAGTTTATTTCGATTTTCTCGGCACTTTTCATTGCTTCGTTCTTTCTGCCCTGGCTGAGCGTAGGCTCAGAGAAAACTCTGAGCGGCGTACAGATATTGTTCGGCGGTATCAATTGGGCTGGCACAGGCAATGCAGTGCTTATGACAGTGCTCTTGGCAGTACCCATGGTGCTCTCCTTTATTTCTCTTGTACTCACTCTTTTTGTAAAGCGCAAACTAAGCCTTAGAATAGCGACAATAAGCTACTCAATCTGTGCTGTACTCGCCGTTGTTTATCTATTCTCTTTCAAGAAGTGTATCGATGCTTCCGGCGATTTTTCAAAGGCATTACTTGTTTCTAACCTAGGTGTAGGATACTGGATAGAGCTTGTTCTCAGCTTTGTTTGTCTCACCTTCTCAATGATGTCTGCAAAGATAGACACAGGCTACATACTGCTGACAGTTATCTCGGTTGTGTGGCTCTTCCCCGTTGTTTATATTATTCTCATATCCTTCAGAGGTGAGCAGGGCTTCTACTCCCCTAACTTCTTCCCCAAGAGCTTTACATTTGATAATTACATCAAAGTTATCACAGATACAAGCACATTCTACTATGTCAGATGGTTCCTTAATACTCTTAAGGTAGCAGTTCTTTCCTGTCTGCTCTCAACTATCATTATTCTGAGTACCGCATTCGTTCTTTCAAGAATTCGTTTCAACGGCAGAAAGAAACTTATGAATGTAATGCTTATTCTGGGTATGTTCCCCGGATTTATGTCTATGATAGCTGTTTATTACATTATTAAGGGAATGGGTCTTGCACAAACTCACGCCGCTCTTGTTCTCTGCTACGGCGGCGGTGCCGCACTGGGATATTATATCGTTAAAGGTTTCTTCGACACTATTCCGAGAGCAATGGACGAAGCAGCAACTATTGACGGTGCTTCCAAGTGGACAATATTCACAAGAATTACAATTCCCCTTTCCAAACCAATTATCATCTATTCTGTTCTTACATCCTTCATCAGTCCCTGGTGTGACTACATTTTTTCCAGCATTATTCTTGGTGACAGCTATGAAAACTATACTGTTGCACTAGGACTTTACACAATGCTTCAGGATGATTACATTAACACCTGGTTTACAAGCTTTGCTGCCGGCGCTGTTATTGTTTCTCTGCCAATTGCAATTTTGTTCATTTGCCTGCAGAAATATTATGTAGAAGGACTTTCAGGTTCTGTCAAAGGCTGATTATTTAGGTGAGGTGACATTATGACAAATAAAACACGGCATATATTCAAAAAAATCTTGTGTTTAGTGCTTATGTTCGGCTTGCTGTCGACTATGTCAATAGGTCTGCTTTTAGTTAACGCCGAGGACACGGTTTCAGCAGAAGACGCAAGAGCAACAGTATATATTAAAAGCGATTACACAACAGGCGCATATTTCTACGAAGACAACGGCGTTCTGAGATACGGAACACCCCTTGAGGGCGACAAGAGCTTCATCTGGGAAGTTGAGCTGGTAAGCGGAAACTATTCAATTATGAACACCGCTACAGGCCACTACATCACTCTTGAAGACTACCAGGGTACAGGCTCGGCAGAACTTGTTACTGTCGGAGAAATCGTTGAAGGCAGCGATAAACACCTCTGGAAGTTCGAAATTGATGAGAAACAGAACATTATCTCAGCAAGCTCAGAATTTAATAACACCGGTCTCCACATTCAGGACATTACCGACGGTCACGTTGCTTGTGACGCTTTAGCCGGCAACGAGCTTTCTTGGGGTAATATGCTCTGGAATTTCTTTACAGCTGACGAGATTAATTTCTCGGCAACTGGCAGAGACGGCTTCTGTATTCAGAGCAACGACACCAAGAGCTACTTAAAGGCTGAGGGCTCAAAAGTAATCTACGGCAAGCCTTCAGGTCCTGACGATAGCTACATTTGGAACATCACATTAAATAGCGACGGCACAAAAACTATCGTAAATAAATCTACAGGAAAAACACTTTCACTATCAGGCAACAGCATTGCACTGTCAGATTCTGCTTACAAGTGGAACACTCAGATTGCAATCGGAACAAAGCTTGTCGGTGAGGATAATAAGACAGGTATTGTTTCAGGTAATGACACAGCTCCTGCTGTTGCAGATGTATCAGAAAGTACATCTAAGGATGTAACATGGACAATTGTTACAGCAGCTGATGTCGGAAATGTTGCAGGCGACCTTAAGATGAACTCTGATGAAGTTTACACACTTTGTAACAGCTGGTTCTCTATGTATCTTATCGAAGCAGACGGTGTTCCTGTTTACGGAAACGCCGACCCTGCCGATAAGAACGCACAGTGGAAAATAGTTTACGATGACGCATCCGGTCTTTCTGCTCTGATTAACGCAGAAACAGGTCACTATGTGCACTCCGGCGCGGGTCCTGAGGGCCTTGTCTGCGACAGCGAGGAAGTCTACTATTGGAAAATTCTCAGAAACAAGAGCGACCTTTATCCCGATGCTATTGTTTTTCAGGACAGCAAAGATGCCACTAAGTATCTACATATGGAAAACCTCACAGGCTCTGCTGAAAACTCAGGTGCTGTTCAGCCCACATGGGGTACTCCTCACTGGGTACCAACTGCTGTAACGGCTGATACACAGCCCTCGTCATCTGGCGGTACTGTTGATATTCCTTCAGGCTATGTAAGATTTCAGAGCACAGCAGAAGAAGGTCAGTACCTTTATATGACAAAGGCCGGCGGTATGGCTTACGGAAAAGTAGGTGAAGGCGACGCAAGGTCACACTTTGAATTTGTAAAAGGTGAGACAGAGGGTGTATATCACCTTGTAAACCGCGAGTACGGACTTTATGTTCAGAACCTCGGAAGCGGTGTACTCAGAAGCTTTGAGGCCGATGCTATAACAGGCGAAGGTGCAAATTGGAAGCTGCTTAGCGCAGGAGAAGAAAACGCTGTTCTTATTTGTAACGCATATTCTTCAGTACCTGAATTCCAGCTTCCCAGCATAAATATTCAGGAGCTTTCCGGTCTTGCAAAAAGCACACTTGTATCAAACCGGGATGAAACAGCAATTTGGATTATGGAAACCGCACCCGATAAGGTCTCCTCACAGTCTGATGAAAACGATGTGTCTGTTCCTCTGAGCGTTATTGATAATATGAGCACTTACTCAATCAGTGTAAATGGCGAGGAAAAAGACGGTAACTATAAGATTGAGTACTATGGTAACGCAGCAAGAATCTTTAACGCAGAAACAGGAAAGTACCTCTACAATAAGAATGATAATTTGAAAGAGAAAAAACTCTCCAGACTAAACGACAGCTCTGTCAATTGGTCAGAAGCTAATACCTTAGGCGCAACACACCTCACAAGCGGTGAAATTGACATAACACTTCGTAAGGTGGCCGCCGACTCTGTTTATATGGCAGAAGATGCTTATATCACAGAAAACTCAGCAACCTTTGCAGTATATGCACAAACAGGCGGTAACTATAAGATTGATATTGACGGTAACAAAAGCGGCACACTCTCTGTTAACGGCATAATCATTGAGGATGTTACATTGCCTTTAAGCACAGAGCTTACTCTTAACAAGGGAATAAATACTATTAAAATCAAGGGCGATTTTGAGATTTCCAAGCTGACTGTACACGATTCATACGGTATTGATACCTACGGTGCTACTACAGGCTATGCAAGATATGAGGCAGAGGACTGTGATACAAACGCCGAGGTTATGGAGGAAAATTACAACTTCACCGAGATTTCAGCTGAAATGTCCGGCAGAAGCGGTGTCAAGCTAAACGGTACATCAAAGAATCTGAAGTTCACACTTGCAGAGGATACAAACGCATTTGTACTCAGATACTGTATTCCCGATTCAAAGGACGGATTAGGTCAGAGTGCAACACTGGCCCTCTATGCAAACGGTGAAAAGATTAAGGATTTGGAGCTTACCTCTAAGTTCTCTTGGCTTTACAAGGAAACAGAGAATTGTACAAACGAGCCTTCTGACGGTCTCCCCCACAACTATTTTGATGAAGCGGCATTCATTTTGGATGAGACACTTCCTGCAGGTACAGAGATTAAGCTTCAGAAGGATGTATCCAGCTATGCTGAATATTACATTATTGACCTTATAGAAACCGAGCTTATAGAAGGTCCTCTTTCACAGCCTGCCGATTCACTGTCAGTTACCGATTTTGGAGCAGTTGCAGACGATGGTAAAGATGACAGCGAAGCATTCACAGCTTGCCTTAATGAAGCACAGGAGACAGGCAAAGAGGTTTGGATTCCCGAAGGCACTTTCGATGTTCCTACAACCTACAAGCTTGTTCTCGGCGATGTTACAATCCGCGGTGCAGGTATGTGGTATACAACTGTTAACGACATACTCTTCGAGGCATCATCAAAAAATCTGGGCTTCTATGATTTCGCTATGAGAGGATCTGTTACACTAAGAGATAACGAGGGTGACAGAGCTGCTTTCCAGGGCACAACAAATTGTAACGGATTTACAGCTCAGAATCTTTGGATTCAGCATTATAAGTGCGGTTTCTGGATGACCTTCTCTGACAGAGTTCATATTGTAGGCTGTAGAGTAAGAGATGTATACGCTGACGGTGTCAACCTACAGTCCGAGTGTGAAAAATCAATGATTGAGCAGTCTGATTGGAGAAACACCGGCGACGATGCAATTGCAATGTGGTCTGAGTTCGGCAACTCGAACGGTAATATTGTTCAGAATAATACCGCAGCCCTCCCCAATCTTGCAAACTGCGTTGCTCTTTACGGCGGTACAGACATCACAATCAGAAGAAATCTTTTATCTGACAATGTAAATGTTGGTGCCGGTGTTAATATCAGCACAAACTTTAAGCCTCAGAACAGATTTATCGGCACAATAGAGGTTTCAGAGAATAAGCTTATAAGATGCGGCGGCAATGAAAGTCAGAACGGCAACAATTTGGGTGCTGTTTGGTTCAATACTCCCTTGGGTTATGACAACGGCGCAACAGTTAATGTTAAGGACAACTACATTTTAAGCAGTGTATGCCAAGGCGTTTCCTTTGAGGGTAACGGAAAGGTTGCAAACGCAGTAATTGAAAGCAATTACATAGAACTTTCAGGCACAATGGGAGTTCAGGTTATGAACGGTGCAGAAGGCTTCTCAACATTGAAGAACAATATTATTGCAGATGCTATGCTTGATCAGTATTATAACGCTGCACCCGATACCTTTATCCTGCTTATCAGCAATTCAGAAATAGGCGGAGTGTGGAATAACGGCGGAATTATTGCTACAGTAATCGTATGCGGAATTCTCTGTTTTGCCGGCACACTTGCTCTCGCTTATATCTACATTTGCGATAGAAAGGGCATTGTACCAGTATTCTTAAAGAAAAATTGAGTTTCATAATCTGAAATATAGGAGGATTAGTTTATGAAAAAAATAATATCCCTTACACTCTCTGTTTTAATTCTTGTCGGTCTGTTGGCAACTGCTGCATTCAGCGTATCTGCTGCAAGCACAACTGTTTACTTTTACAACTCAAAGGGTTGGTCTGCTGTAAATGCTTATGTTTACGACCCAAACAAAACTGAGCTTTTAGGCGCTTGGCCCGGCTCCGCAGCAGAAAAAGACGATGCTGACGGCACATGGTATAAGATTGATGTTCCCGCTGCAACGCCTTTCAATATTATTTTCTCAAATGAAGACTCCAGTTCGCAGTCTCAGGGCGCTTACATTCAGGACCCAAGCGTTTGCTATGTTAATGTTCTTGCAGACCATGTTTTTTCAAGTAAAAATGAAACCGTGCAGGACCTGGGAGATGCAATGGCTAATATTGATGAAGACGCTGAGATTACAGTATACTTCTACAACTCCAAAGGCTATCAGAATGTTTACGCCTATGTATACGGCTGTACCAACGAGTTTTCTCTCGGTGCATGGCCCGGAACAGCACTCAGACGCGACGGCGACTCTTACTGGTACTCTGTCACAGTTAAATCCCAGGCTCCCTTCCACATTATGTTCAACGACGGTACAGGCAACGACGACAATAAAACTGATGTAATGATTGAGGACGAAACAAAGGTTTACACAACAATCACTAACGATATGAAGTATGCCACAAAGGAAGAAGCCGAGTCGGTTATCGGCGAGCCCTTACCTATTCCCGAAGCAACTACCGCTGCTCCCATAACACTTCCTACAGACATTGCAGAGGAAGCAGAGACAGGAGAAGGCAATGTTCTTATCATCAAAGGTGAAGACTCTGCTCAATCCACCGGCGGAATCAGCGAAAAAACAGTTGTTGTTATCGTTGTGTTTGCGGCGCTTGCAATTGTAGCTGCTTCACTTGCAGTTGTAATTGTAATGAAGAAAAAGAAGAATTCCTAATAAAGATATTGATTTTTTGGCATAATTTGCCTAAAATGTAATTACTATCTTTTCGGAGGTCTTTATGATTAACAAAAGTATAATAGAAGGCGGCACCATTCTGCATACTTGGTGCTGGTCCTTTAACACTATCAAAGAAAATATCCCTGAGATTGCTAATGCCGGCTATACCGCTATTCAGACCTCACCTATCGGCGAATGCCGTGTCGGCGAAGACGGTGGCTTAGAGCTTTTCGGTCATGGAAAATGGTACTATCACTACCAGCCGACAAAGCATGTTATCGGAAATTATCAGCTCGGTACACGGGACGAGTTCAAAGCTATGTGTGACGAAGCGCACAAATACGGAATTAAGGTTATTGTTGACGCTGTAATTAACCACTGCTCAATGGAATATTCATGCATTGATGATTCTGTTAAGAATATTGAGGGCGGAGCTTTTCACGAGCCTATGGATTGGGACGAAACTAATCGCTATTCTGAGACACAGGGCTTCCTGAACGGCCTTTGGGATTTGAATACTCAAAACCCGAATGTTCAAAAGCACCTGAAGAACTTCCTGCTGGACTGCGTTGATGCCGGTGCAGACGGCTTTCGGTATGACACTGCCAAACTCATAGAGCTTCCTGATGACAAGTCAGACGGCAAGCCTGAGTATGCCAGCAATTTCTGGCCTTATGTCCTCGATAACGGAACTGAATTCCAGTATGGCGAGGATCTTCAGGAAGGCGGCGAAGATGCAACAAGCTCAAGACTTGGTGCTTATGCAGAGCTTATGAAGGTTACAGCTTCTTTCTACGGTGCTAGAATAAGAAAAGCTGTTTCAGAGAAGAATCTGAAGGCTGAGTATATCGGTGACTACCTTGCATACGGTGTAAATCCAATGCAGCTTGTAACATGGGTTGAGTCTCACGATAACTACTGCAATGACAGATCCTATGCAGAACTGAATGATGATGAAGTTATTTGTGCTTGGGCGATTATTGCAGGCAGACAGCAGTCTACTCCCCTCTTCTTTAACAGGCCCTCAGGCAGCACCTCTGATAATCCTTGGGGCGATAATAAAATCGGACCTAAGGGCAATGACTCTTGGAGAGACAAAAGGGTTGTTGCTGTGAACAGATTCAGGGACGCTTTTCGCAATACTAAAGACGAGCTTATAAATCCCAACGATTCTTCTGTGATTATTCTCAGAGAGGACAAGGGCGCAGTTATTGTTAACTGCTCAAAGACACCTCTTAAGCTTTCAGACTTTGATGTCAAAAAACTCCCCACAGGCGAATATACCGACAAAGTAACAGGTACATTATTTACAGTTACGGATAAAGGTATCACCGGAAATGTTGACTCAATGGGTATTGCGGTCTTAATCAAAGAGTAATTTAATACATATAACACACAAAAATCCCACCGACGAAATTGTGGTGACCCCCAAAAGTTAGACATTAAAGCGTAGTAGCAAATTAAGCTGCT
>JBJEOT010000039.1:0-8835 GCA_051880855.1 Ruminococcus sp. | reverse complement strand
TGGGCGCTGACGACTATGTTACAAAGCCCTTCTCTCCCTCTGAGCTTGTTGCCCGCGTTGATTCCCTTTATCGCCGTGTGGCTCTTTCGGCACAAAAAAACGAGCAGAGCTTTAAGGAGGAAATTAAAAGCGGTATCTTTACCCTTAACCTCAGAAACCGCTCACTTATTAAGAAAGGCAAGCTCATTGAGCTTACTCAGGTTGAGTTCCAGATTATGGAATACTTCTTCTCCAACCCCGGCACCGCTCTTGACCGTACAGATATTCTCAACCATGTATGGGGCGAGGCTTATGTAGGCGAAGAAAAAATTGTTGATGTTAATATCAGACGGCTTAGAATGAAAGTTGAGGACGAGCCCTCCAATCCAAAATTCATCGTTACCGTTTGGGGTTTGGGCTACAAGTGGGACGCCTGATATATTCTCTGCGTTAATCACTTTGTATCACAAGTCAACCGCTGTATATCAATTTTACGGCAAAGCTAAATTAAAGATTTATACTTACATTTGAGGAAGGAGGCCGCAGACTATGATAAAGGGCATTACAAGGCGTTGGGTGCTTAACACACTCTGCACCATTGTTGCTATTATTGTTTTGGTTGTAGTCTGCCTTTCTCTTGTTATTGCAACCTACTACTACTCCTCTGTGGAGCAATCGCTCAGCGGCAGAAGCGTTGAGCTTCAGAATATTCTTTCGGATTTTGAATCCGAGTCTGCTCTGGGCTTTTCCACCGCTGCCAGAGATTATGTAGAAAACTTCCCCGACAAGGAGCAAATGGAGCTTACCGTTATTCGCAAAAACGGCGAAGTCCTTGTTACCTCCACAGGCTTTACCCCCGAAAGCAATTCTGCAATGCCCGACTTTGACGCGGCAATGGCATCCCCGGGCGGTTATTCAAGCTACTCGGGAAAAAGCTCCACCGGTGAACGGATCTCAGCCGTTACAAGGATTGTCAAAAGCTCCGACGGCAATATAATCTGCGCTGTGCGCGCTGTTTCATCACTTTCTTCTATTGATACCCTTGTTTTTCTTTCTGTCAGCATCTTCTCCCTTGTCGGAATTATAATTATTCTTCTTGTTATCTTCTCAGGCAACTACTTTATCCGTTCAATTGTAAGACCTGTAAGAGTTATAAGCGACACCGCAAAGCGTATTGCACACGGCGACTTTGACGCTCAGATAGACAAGATGTACGACGATGAAATCGGTGACCTGTGCGACTCTATCAACGATATGGCTAAGGAGCTCGGTGCTTCCGAGAGAATGAAGAACGATTTTATTTCAAGTGTATCCCACGAGCTTCGCACTCCCTTAACCGCAATTAAGGGCTGGGCGGAAACTATGCAGAGCTGCGGTACTCCCGACGAGGAAACCTTTGAAAAAGGTATGGATATTATCGTCAAGGAATCCACCCGACTCACAGGCATTGTTGAGGAATTGCTCGACTTCTCCCGTATGCAGAATGACCGTATGGCTCTGAGACCTGAAAAGCTTGACCTTGTGGCAGAGCTTGACGAGGTTCTTTATATGATGCGCGACCGTGCCCAAAGCGAGCACAAGCATCTGCTTTATGACCAGACCGATATCCTTGCCCCTGTTATGGCTGACAGGGACAGAATCAAGCAGGTATTTATCAATATTATCGACAACGCTTTGAAGTACACCCCGGCAGAAGGTGTTATCGGCGTACAGGTGCTCCTGGAGGATGGCTTCGTGAAGGTTGTTGTTACCGACACAGGCTGCGGTATTGCTCCTGACGATCTGCCCAGAGTCAAGGATAAATTTTTCAAGGCAAATCAATCTGTCAGAGGCTCAGGCATCGGCCTTGCCGTTGCAGACGAAATTGTTTCTCTGCACAAAGGTACCCTTGAAATTGAAAGCGGTATCGGTGTAGGCACAACAGTAACTATCAGTATTCCTCAGCTTATTGAAGTGAATACATAAACTGTAAACCGCAGTATTTTATGTTTATTTTTATATTTAAGAAGGAAATTCACTATGTCTTGTAGAAAAGAAAATGTAAAAAAGATAACCTCTATCGGCGGCAGTGCTCTTATTGAGGGAATTATGATGAGAGGTCCCAAAAAGACCACTATCGCTGTGCGTACAGGCGAGGATACCATCGTCACAGAAGAGATTAATATGACCACATTAACCTCTAAGAGCAAGTTTTTCAGACTTCCTTTTATCAGAGGTCTTGCCGGTATGATAGATTCTCTGAGACTCAGCTACAAGTCGCTTATGATTTCTGCTGACAAGGCTGTCAATTCCATTGAGATCGAAGAGGAGGAAATGAGCAAGTTTGAGCGTTGGCTCAACGACAAATTAGGCGAGAAACTGATGAATGTCATTATGACTGTCGCCTCGGTTTTAGGCGTTGCATTGGCTATTGTTCTTTTCTTCTGGCTGCCCTCATTCCTTTACAGCATCATCCCCTTTCCCGAGGCCCTTGACACAAGACTGCTTCAGTCGGCTTTTGAGGGCATACTCCGTATTCTCCTCTTCCTCGGCTACATTATCATTGTCTCTCAGATGGAGGATATGAAGAGAGTGTTTATGTATCACGGTGCAGAACACAAAACTATCTTCTGCTATGAAAGCGACGAGGAGCTCACCGTAGAAAACTGCAAAAAGCACACTCGCTTCCACCCCCGCTGCGGAACAAGCTTTATGATAATTATGCTTATTATCGGCATTGTGATTGGTCTGTTTGTTCCTCAGTTTACTGCGCTCGGTGTGCTCGGTACTGTGCTTAGAAGCGTTATCAAAATATTGCTTCTGCCTATCTCGGTAGGCGTAGGCTATGAGCTTATCAAGCTCTGCGGAAAATACGATAACTGGTTTACCCGCATTATTGCCGCACCCGGACTCTGGGCTCAGCGCATCACCACCCGTGAGCCTGACGATAAAATGCTTGAGGTTGCAATTGCCGCAATCACCCCCGTTATCCCCGACGACGGTTCTGATATTGTAAAATGCCCCGATGACACTAATTGAACTGTATGCGAGAATATCTGCCACACTTAAAGCCGGCAAGGTTTCCTCTCCTGCCTTTGAGGCTCAATGTCTGATTGCCTCAAGGCTTAAGGTTGAGCACAGCTACTTAATTGCAAACGGCGACAGAGAGGTAGAGCCTGCGGATGTAAAAGCCCTGGATTCTATGGCTAAAAGGCGCATCAAAGGTGAGCCTTTGCAGTATATAACGGGAAGCTGGGAATTCTTAGGCAGAAGCTACCGTGTAGGCAAGGGTGTGCTTATTCCGAGAGACGACACGGAGGTTGTGCTGAGATGCACATTTTCTCATCTTGATAAAATAAGCAAGCTCAGACCGGCAAAGATTATTGACCTTTGCTCGGGAAGCGGTATTCTTGCTATCACTCTCAAATGTCTATATCCCACGGCACAGGTAACGGCGGTGGAGCTTTCCAAGGAAGCTATCCCCTACCTCAAAAAGAATATCAGAGAACACAGTGCAGATATAACCGTAGTAGAAGGCGACATTCTAAAGGTTGCAGATAAATTTGCCGAGAGAGATTTTGACCTTATTATCGGCAATCCCCCTTACATAAAGTCAGAGGACATGAAAACCCTGCAAAAGGAAGTGCAATTTGAACCCGCCCTGGCTCTTGACGGCGGTGCAGACGGCTTTGACCTTTACAGAGAGCTTATTCCTCTCTACACTTGTAAGCTCAGGCAGGGCGGTATGCTTGCCTTAGAGCTTGACGCGGAGCAAGCTCTTTGGGCTAAGTCCATTATGGAGAAGCTCTCCTATGAATCTATCGAAATCCTCGACGATTTGGGCGGCGTGCACAGGGCGATAAACGGTACTTTGATGAATGATTAGAAAATTTGTTCGAAGTTTTTGCCCTAAAAACATTGCATTTACGCTCCCCATAACTTATAATATATCTGTCAGAAATAATGAAAATCATACGACGAATATAAGGAGAATGAGAAATGGCACTTGATAAGAATAAAGCTTTGGAGACTGCTCTCGGCCAGATTGAAAAACAGTTCGGCAAGGGTGCGGTTATGCGCCTCGGACAAAATGAAGCTATGAATGTGGGCCATGTTTCCACAGGCTCGCTTTCACTTGATATTGCTCTGGGTATCGGCGGACTCCCCAGAGGAAGAATTATTGAAATCTACGGACCTGAATCCTCAGGTAAAACCACTCTTTCACTTCACTGCATTGCAGAGGGTCAGAAAGACGGCGGAAATGTTGCGTTTATTGATGTTGAACACGCCCTCGACCCTGTTTATGCCGCCGCATTAGGCGTTGATGTTGATTCACTGCTTGTCTCTCAGCCCGACACAGGCGAGGACGCTCTGGAGATTGCAGAGGCGCTTATCCGCTCAGGCGCAATTGATGTTATCGTTATCGACTCCGTTGCAGCACTTGTTCCCAAGGCTGAGATTGAGGGCGAAATGGGCGACAGCCATGTGGGACTCCAGGCAAGGCTTATGTCTCAGGCACTTCGTAAGCTTGCCGGAGCTATCTCAAAATCCAACTGCGTTGCCATCTTCATTAACCAGCTCCGCGAAAAGGTCGGAGTTATGTACGGCAATCCCGAGGTTACACCCGGCGGCAGAGCACTTAAGTTCTACAGCTCTGTGCGTATTGATATCCGCCGTGTTGAAACCCTCAAGTCAAACGGCGAGATGATTGGCTCCAGAACAAGAGCGAAGGTTGTTAAGAATAAGATTGCCCCTCCCTTTAAGGAGGCTGAGTTTGATATTATGTACGGACAGGGCATCTCCCGTACAGGCGAGCTCCTTGACCTTGCAGTTAAAGCAGATGTTGTCAAAAAGTCCGGCGCTTGGTTCTATTACGGCGAAGAAAGGCTTGGACAGGGCAGAGACAATGTTAAGGAGCTGTTCAACACAAACACAGAGCTTGCTGCCAAGATAGAGAAAGAGCTTTGGGAGAATATCGACAAGCTCTATGCCCGAACACCCAAAGCACCTAAGGCTTCGGTTTCCGTTACTCCTGTTGCAGCAGCCACCCCCGCCGCTGAAGATACTGCTCCCGCAAAGAAAAACTCAAAGCTTGACATCTTAGTCGAAGACTGAATATCAGGATGATAGTAACTGCTGTTGAACCAAGGCGAAAATCCCTGTCGGCACTATATATCGACGGAGAATTCGCCTTGAAGCTTGACACTCAGGTGCTTCTCAAAAACCGCATCAAGGAAGGTGTGGAGCTTACCGATGAGGAGCTTTATGCGCTTATTGAGGAGTCAGATACTCACAGGGCAAAAGAAAAGGCGCTTTGGCTTATTTCTTACCGTGACCACTCCTCCGGTGAGCTTAAAAAGAAGCTTTCCAAGGACTACTCTGATACTGCCGCCGAAAAAGCAATAGAGCGAATGGAGGAACTGGGGCTTATTAATGACGAAGCTTTTGCAAGGCGCTATGCCTCTGAGCTTCACTCAAAGCACTGCTCCCCTTCCGATATCCGCCAAAGGCTTCGTGAAAAAGGCATTGACAGAGAGCTCGCCGCCGAGATTGCGGAGGAGCTTGAAATTGATCCCCATGAAGAATTGAGAGCGATTATTGAGAAGAAATATCTGCGCTCTCTTTCTGACGAAAAGGGAATCCGCCGCACCACAGCCGCTCTTCAAAGGCGCGGCTTTGCCTGGCAGGACATAAAGCAAGTGCTTGAGGAGTATACTCAAAACGATTACGACGAATTTATCTATTAAGGACTTTACTATGAAAAAAACAAAGGTTGCAATTGTTTCTCTCGGATGTGCCAAAAACCGCGTTGACGCCGAGATGATGCTGTATAAATTAAAAGCAAAAGGCTATGAGCTTACCGACGACCCTGCAAAGTCGGAGGTTGCCATTGTCAACACCTGCGGATTCATCGAAAGCGCAAAGCAGGAGAGCATTGACGAAATCATAGAACTCGGCAAGCTTAAAAAGGAAGGTACAATAAAGTACCTGGTAGTTACCGGCTGCCTGGCAGAGAGATACCGCGAGGAGCTGTTCCGTGAGCTTCCCGAAGCAGACGCAGTCTTAGGACTGGGCGCTAACGGCGATATTGCCGAGGCGGTAGAAGCTGTCCTCAACGGTGAAAATAGATACACCTTCCCCGATAAATACCTGCAGCCTTTAGACGGCGAACGAATTCAGTCTACCCCTCGCCACTATGCGTATCTGCGAATTGCCGACGGCTGTGACAACTGCTGCTCCTACTGTGCAATTCCCCTTATCCGCGGAGGATTCCGCTCCAGAAAGATGGAGGATATCATCGCAGAGGCTCAGTATCTTGCCGAAGGCGGTGTAAAGGAGCTTAATGTAATTGCTCAGGATACCACACGCTACGGCGAGGATATTTACGGCGAACTTAAGCTGGCAGAGCTTCTTCGCAGGCTTTGTAAGATTGAGGGTGTTCGTTGGATTCGTGTGCTTTACTGCTATCCCGACAGAATCACCGACGAGCTTATAGATACCATTGCAAGTGAAGAGAAAATTGTTAAATACATCGACCTTCCTCTTCAGCACGCTAACGGCAGAGTGCTGAAAGCGATGAACAGACACGGAGACAGAGAATCCCTCACAGCGTTGATTAAGAAAATCCGCGACCGCATACCGGGAGTTGTTCTGCGCACGACTCTTATTGCCGGCTTCCCCACGGAAACCGACGAGGAATTTGAGGAAATGGCTGAGTTTGCAAAAGAGATTGCCTTTGAGCGACTCGGCTGCTTCGCCTACTCCACCGAAGAGAACACACCTGCCGCAGAGCTTCCCCAGCTTGAAGAATTTGTTAGAGCAAAGCGCGCTTCTATTATTATGGAGCAGCAGCAGTACACCATGGAAGAGTACAATCAGAAGCGACTTAATTCCACAGTTGAGGTGCTCTGCGAAGGCTTTGATAAATATGCCGAGTGCTACTTCGGCAGAAGCTATGCCGACGCACCGGAGGTTGACCCGAATGTCTTCTTCGTTGCAGACAGAAAGGTTCGCGAGGGCGAATTTGTAAAGGTCAAGGTTACCGATATTCTGGACTGCGACCTCATCGGCGATTTAGTCGAATAAGTGCTCTCAGCACAGCATAGATAAACTCTGCTTTTAACCGCAGCTTCGCTCAGCTCGGTATAAACCGGCTCAGCTTAGAACGACACCCCATAGATAGGATGTAGATTATGAACATACCTAACAGACTTACAACTCTGAGAATTTGTCTTGTCCCCCTTATGATAGCCGCTTTTCTGATTAATTTTCCTCACCACATTTTAGTGGCAGGCATCTTGTTCGGAATTGCCTCTTTCACAGATTTTCTTGACGGAAAAATCGCAAGAGAAAAAGGACTTATTACCGATTTCGGAAAGTTCGCAGACCCCCTTGCCGACAAGATTCTTGTCATCTCCGTTTTAGTTTGCCTGACCTCTATGAACCTCTGCGACCCAGTGCTGGTCATCATCATTCTTTTCAGAGAGTTTACCGTTACATCAATTCGCCTTGTTGCCGCCTCTAAGGGCGTTGTCATTGCCGCCAATATGTGGGGCAAGTTCAAGACCGTAACTCAGATTATCGCAATCTGCTCTGTCTTTGCAATGCAGTATTTCTTGGAGCTTTGCGCTATGGGCATCATCCCGATTACAGGAGATTTGCTCTCTGCTCTCACCTTCTGGCTCTATGTTGCAGGCGAGATTTTGCTTTGGATTACAACCGTATTCACAATAATCTCAGGCATTATCTATGTTAAAGACAATATCCACTGCATCAAGGATATGTAAAAAATAACTGTTGCAATTTTTCTTAACTCTTTATATAATGTAATATATCTAATCACACAAAAGGCTGTGACCGGGAGAAGTACCTCAAAAAGGACTCAACAGAGAGGTTGCCGTAAGCTGAGAGGCAGCTTGTTTTACTCTGAGGGAAATGCACCCGTGAGCTTCGGCGGTGAACATAAGCACCTTGCTTAGTAGCTGTCGGCGGTTGACTCCGTTAAAGGTCGCAAAGGGCTGAGAGAAATACTCTCGGCTGAATTTAGGTGGAACCACGGCACTGCCGTCCTTTTTACAGGGACGGCAGTTTTTTATATTTGCCGAGCTACTCTTAGTTGATAGGAGATGAATATATGTTCAAAAATCTAAAGGCGGACCTTGACGCTTTTTTGGAGCGTGACCCTGCGGCAAGAAGCCGGTTCGAGGTTTTCTTTCTTTACTCGGGCTTTAAAGCAGTGCGCTCATACAGAAAGGCTCACTGGTTTTATAATCACAATATGAAGTTCTTGGCAAGGTGGATTTCTCAATCTGCCAGAAGAAGAACAGGCGTTGAAATTCACCCGGGCGCTCAAATCGGCAAGGGCCTTGTAATAGACCACGGTATGGGTGTTGTTATCGGTGAAACTACAATAATCGGCGATAACTGCACTATCTATCAGAATGTTACCTTAGGCGGTACGGGCAAAGACCACGGAAAGCGTCACCCCACCCTCGGCAACAATGTGCTTGTAGGCACAGGCGCAAAGGTGCTCGGTCCCTTTAGGGTAGGAGATAACTCCCGAATCGCCGCAGGCGCCGTTGTGCTCTCTGAAGTACCCGATGACTCAACTGCCGTCGGTGTGCCTGCAAGGATTGTTAGAAAGGGCGGAGTCAAGGTTGAAGTCCTTGACCAGATTCATATTTCCGACCCTGTTGCACAGCAGATGTGCCGTTTGGAATTCGAAATTGATAACCTGAAGAAAAAAATAGAGGAGCTTGAAAAATGATTCTTTACAACACTCTCGGACAGCAAAAGCAGGAGTTTGTTCCCCTCACAGAGGGCAAGGTCAATATGTATACCTGCGGACCTACCGTTTACCATTATGCACACATCGGA
>JBJEOT010000038.1:0-34810 GCA_051880855.1 Ruminococcus sp. | reverse complement strand
TGTTATCAAGAATAAGATTAAGGATGCGGTTTCATCTCTCATCAGCGCCAAGACAGGCCGTTATCCAATGATACTGCCCATACTTATGGAAGTGTAATTTCAGTCTATTTACCCATTGCCGTGTGTGCGGCGGAGGAATGTGTATGAAGAAAAAAGTGTGGCAGAGCTTTCCTTATCTTCTGCTATTTGCAGTTTTTATGACTGCCTGTGCCGTAGCTTCACTGTTTTTCAGTAGAACATTATTTTATATTGAGGGTATCCTTGCTCTCGTCAGTATCGGTTTAGCTGTGTTCATCTATATACATTACGGACGCTTTGTCAAGATTTCCGTAAAGAATATGATAGCAAGCACCAAGGGCGTTGACAAAAACTATCTTGAGCGTTTCGGATTTCCCATTGCTGTTCTATCAGAGGACGGAAGCTTTGTTTGGTACAACTCTGCTTTCATAAGAACAATTGCAGGGGATTCAGACCTTTACGGTGTGCACATAAGCCATCTTGTTAAGGGCAGAAGCGTTGAGGAGCTTTGCTCAAGCGAGGGTGCTGATATTGAGGTAGGAGAGCGCAAATTTTCGGTGTATGCAAATCTCGTTGATTCGGGATTTGTGTTATACTTCTTTGACGATACATATCTAAAGGACACCGAAAAAGAGTACAAGGAAACAAGGCTCTCTGTTGCCATAATTTCCCTTGATAACAGCGAAGCCTTCTCTGATACCGACGAGGACGAAAATCTAAGAGTGGTTTTGCAGGTCGAGACTTTGCTTCAGAGCTTTGCTGCTGAGTGTAATGCCCTTTACCGCAAAATGGGATACGGAAAATACATGCTTCTTTTAGAGGAGCGCGAGCTTGTCAAGCTGATTGACAATAAGTTTAATATTCTCAGCAGGGTCCGTGAGATACCTGCAGGCGATATGGTTGCCACTGTTTCTGTCGGCATAGGCAGAGGCGAGGCGAATCTGAGAAAAAGTCAGGCTTCTGCCAAGCGAGCCCTTGATATGGCTTTGGGCAGAGGCGGAGATCAGGTTGCCATACTCAAAGACGGTGAGTTTGAATTCTTCGGCGGTAAGTCTGCCGGCGTTGAGCGTAACTCAAAGGTTCGGGTAAGGGTAATCGCAAGGTCGCTTATGACCGCCGTAACAGAGAGCGATAAGGTTATTGTTATGGGACATCGCTTCTCTGACCTTGACTGCATCGGTTCGGCAATAGGGCTCTGCGGTGCAATAAGCGCTTCCTTTAAGAAGAAGGCATATATTGCCGTAAACTACGAGGAGTCAATGGCAAAAAGCCTTATTGACGCTTACAAAACCTACTGCGGCGATGGAGTGTTTATATCTCCCGAAGAGGCAAAAGAGCTTGTAACCCCAAAGACTCTCCTTATTATTGTTGATACTCAGTCTGTGGCAAGACTCGAAAGCCCTGAGCTTTATCATATATGCTCAAGGGTAATAGTAATCGACCATCACAGAATGAGCGTTGACCATCTGGAGAACACCCTTGTTTTCTATCACGAGCCAAGCGCTTCTTCCGCGTCTGAAATGTGCGTTGAGATTATCAGCGCCTTCAGCGACGACAATCTGAAAAAGCCACAGGCAGAGGCTCTTCTTTCCGGTATTATTCTGGATACCAAGAATTTTGTTATCAATTCCGGCTCCCGTACCTTCGAGGCTGCGGCTTACCTTAAAAAACACGGTGCCGATACCGTTTCGGTGCGTCAGCTTTTCTCTGATTCAATTGAGATTTACCGCAATAAGTACAAGCTTGTATCTACTGCGAGAATCTATAAGCGCTGCGCTATTGTAATTGCCGAAGAGAATATGAGTGACATCAGACTCATTGCATCAAAGGCGGCAGATGAGCTTTTGGGACTTAAGGGCGTAAACGCATCCTTTGTTATTTTCAGAACGGAGGATAATGTTATCAACATTTCAGCCAGAAGCTACGGCAAGCGCAATGTCCAGCTTGTTATGGAGAAGCTCGGCGGCGGCGGTCACCACGCAATGGCGGCGGCACAGCTTAAGGGCATCACCTTTGAGAATGCCGTCAGAAAGCTCATTGACGCAATTGACAGCGAATAAACTGTATTTTATCAACAGGAGGATATATATATGAGAGTAGTATTACTTCAGGATGTAAAGGCTCTTGGCAAAAAAGGCGAAATGGTAAACGCCTCCGACGGCTATGCAAGGAATTTTCTCTTGCCCCGCGGACTTGCCAAAGAGGTTAACGCTCAGGTTTTGAACGAGTTTAAGAATGCAGAGAACTCAAAAAAATATAAGCTTGAGCAGGAGATTGCAGCTGCAAATGATGCCAAGGCAAAGCTTGACGGCAAGACCTTTACAGTCAAGTCAAAGGCAGGTCAGGGCGGAAAGCTTTTCGGAAGCGTCACCACCAAGGAAGTTGCTCAGGAGATTAAGGCAAAGCTTTCCCTTGATATTGACAAGAGAAAGATTGCTATGGCTGATATCAAGGCATGTGGCAGTTACTCAGCCGAGATTAAGCTTCACGCAGGAATCAGTGCTAAGATTACCGTTGAGGTAGCGGCTCTGTAATCCAACAAAAAATCAAATTATTCAGGAGTGCTGTTTATGGCTTATGAAGCTCCAAAAATTGAATATGACGGCTTAAGCCTGCCTTATAGCTCAGAGGCTGAACAGGCTGTGCTCGGTGCGATTATATATGACTCAGAGTGCTTTGGCAGGGTGGCAGAGATTTTGTCAACTCCCGATTATTTCCACATCGCTCTGCACAGGCTTATTTTCAGCACTATGCTTTCAATGTTTTCTCACGGCAAGTCAATTGACTTTGTTACTCTTTACGAGGAGCTGAAGCGTGAGCGTGATTTTGACGCTACAGAGGGCAAGACTTACCTTGTAGCTCTTGTGGATAACTGCCCATCAACATCAAATGTTGAGATTTACGCAAAGCTTGTCCGTGATAAATACGATATCCGACAGCTTATTTATGCAGGTCACAAAATCATCGACGACGCCACGGCAGGGGAGAATGAGTCTGATATCCTTGTAGACAGCGCCGAGCAGATGATTTACGATATCCGTAGAGGTAAGAACATTCAGGGACTTCAACGTATTGATGAGATTATTCTTGAGACCTTCGACCGTCTTGACGCGCTCAATAAGGACGACCCTGAAACAAAGGCAATCCCCACAGGTATCGGCGACCTTGACAGGGTTATAGTAGGACTTAACCGCACAGACCTCATAATTCTTGCTGCCCGTCCCGGTATGGGTAAAACAAGCTTTGCCCTTAATATAGCAAAGTATGTTGCAGGTCCTCAAAGGCGCACAGTAGCCTTCTTTTCATTGGAGATGGGCAAGGAGCAAATTGCCTCCCGACTTCTCTCAACAGAGGCTCTTGTCGAGGGCACAAAGCTCAGAACAGGCAGACTCTCCGACGAGGAATGGCAGAGAATTATCGGTGCCGGCGATGTCCTTTCAAAAATGAATTTCTATATTGACGATACACCGGGAATCACCATCCCCTCTATTAAGGCAAAGCTCAGAAGACTGCGCGGTGTGGATCTTGTGGTTATCGACTACCTTCAGCTTATGTCATCGGGCAGACGCTCCGACGGTAACCGTGTGCAGGAGATTTCCGAGATTACAAGAAACCTTAAGGTTCTGGCTAAGGAACTGAATGTTCCTGTTATCTGCCTGTCGCAGCTTTCCCGTGACAGCGAAAAGCGTCAGGGTCACAAGCCTCAGCTTTCTGACTTGAGAGATTCAGGTTCAATTGAGCAGGATGCCGATATTGTACTTTTCCTTTACCGCGATGACTATTATTCCGGTGAAGAGACTCCCGATGTTTCGGCGTCGGTTGACAGAAATTCCGCTGAGTGTATAGTGGCAAAAAACCGTCACGGTGAGTCAAGACCTGTTAAGCTTCATTGGCAGGGCGAATTTATGCGATTTACTTCTGTGGAGGAAAACCGTGGATAAAACTGTTCGCAGAACAATTGAAGATAAGGCACTGATTTCTCCGGGTGACAGGGTTGTTGTTGCTCTCTCGGGGGGAGCCGATTCCGTGGCTCTTCTGAGTGTGCTTAAAAAGCTTTCGTCTGAGCTTACTTTCAGCCTTTATGCCGCTCATGTCAATCATCAGCTCAGAGGCGAGGAGTCGCTTCGTGACGAAAACTTCGTCAGAGACCTCTGTAAATATATAGGCGTAGAGCTGTTTGTGAAAAGTGTTGATGTAAGGGCTTTAGCCATAGAGCAGGGAATAAGCGAGGAGCTTTGCGGACGAAATGTGCGTTACGGTTTTTTTTCACAGCTTTCAAAGAAGCTCTCCTCAAAGGTTGCAACAGCGCATACTCTCAGCGACAGCGAAGAGACAATGCTCTATAACATAGCAAGAGGTACAAGTCTGCACGGGCTTTGCTCAATTCCTTACAAAAGGGACTACATAATCAGACCTCTCCTTGATGTTACAAGGGAAGAGGTCGAGGAGTATTGCAGTAAAAACAGCTTAAGCTTCGTGCAGGACAGCACCAACTTTATCGAGGATATTTGCAGCCGCAATAAGCTTCGTCTTTCTGTGCTTCCGCCGTTGAGGGAACTGAACGCCGGCTTTCATAATAATTTCTCCCGGCTTCGTTCTCAGCTTTGTGAGGTTGACAGCTTTATGCAAAGTCTTGCCGACAAAGCTATTGAAGATGCAGAGGGTGATTTCGGACTCTCTGCCGGGAAGCTTACCGCTTTACCCAAGGCTTTGCTTAAATACACCTTGGCAAGGTATATTTCAAAGAGCGGTGCCGATGCCGAATACCGTCACCTTGAGCTTTGCGAGGAAATTTTGTTTATGGGCGGTGCAGTTAATCTGCCGTTTGGATATACTGCTTTATGTAAGCAGGGCTTTTTCAGAGTGCTTCCTCCCAAAGCATTAGAGCCTTTCGGTGAAGAAAAGCTTTCAAAAGCTCACGGCATTACTTACGACGGAAAGAACTATTCTTTCAGGGAGCTGACAGCAGAAGATATTATTTACAAAAAGTTATCATCTTTTTCTGTTGGCTGTGATAAAATTAATGACGGTACGGTTGTCCGTACAAGGCGCGGCGGCGATACTTTTACGCTTATTAAGAGGGGTATAACAAAACCTCTGAGAAAGCTCCAGAATGAGCTGAAAATCCCTGCCGAAAAGAGAGACAAGCTTCTGCTTGTTGCTAATGGCAGTACCGTGCTGTGGGCAGAGGGAATAGGTACTTCTCTTCAAGGCGAGGTTGACGATAAGGATAAAAAAGGAATATATATTGAAGTTTCGAAAGGGGAAATTCAGGGTGCATAAGGATTGCGAGTATATTCTTCTCAGCGAGGAAAAGATTAAGAGTGCCGTTAAGGAATTGGCAAAAAGAATCAGCGAGGATTACAAAGAAAAAAACCTGATGCTTGTGGGACTTCTCAAGGGAAGCGTTGTGTTTATGGCTGACCTTATGAAGGAGATTACAGTTGACTGTAAAATTGACTTCATCAGCGCCTCAAGCTACGGTTCTGGCACGGTTTCCTCCGGCAGAGTCAACATCATCAAGGATGTGTCTCAGCCTCTTGACGGTCAGGATGTGCTTATTGTTGAGGATATTATCGACAGCGGTAACACCCTTGACTTCATACTCAAATACTTTGCTGCCAAGAATGCTTCATCTGTTAAGATATGCACACTTCTCTCTAAGCCCGACCGCAGAATCAAGGATATCCCCGTGGATTATATCGGCTTTGAGGTTCCCGATGAATTTGTTATCGGATACGGACTTGATTATGACGAAAATTACAGAAATCTTCCCTACATAGGTGTTTTGAAGCCTTCTGTTTATTCATAATATACTTTAATATTTGCAGTTTTTCTTTGCATACTACAATAAGGAGTGAAATGATTTGCAGAATAAAATGACTGTTAAAAAGCTTTTGCTTTACATCGGTATTCCCGTGCTGATTATTCTCGGAATTGTCTTTGCCTTCAATATGACAAGCCGCAAGACCGAGTATCAGTACTCTGATATCGTAGGCTTTTTCAAGAATCAAGAGGTGCGTAAGTTCTCTTTGGATGTAGGCTCAGGCGAGCTCGTAATGATGGTTGTTGATGAGGCTGTTGACGGTAACAATAATAATCAGGTGAGCCCAAATGCTCCACAGGGCACAGAGGCTACTGCCGACAGCACGGCCGATAAAAAGGACGATGACGGACTTACTAAGATAAAATATAAGGTTGCAAGTGTAGAGATTTTTTACAGAGATGTAAACGAATACATTGCTCAGTATAATGAAACTCACACAGATGCTTTGGAATATGACTATGTTCCTGCCACCAATAATTCCATCTTAATTGACCTGATTCCCATCTTTTTGCTGATTGTACTGTTCATCGTGTTCTGGTTCTTCATTATGAAACGAATGAACGCCGGAGGAATGGGAGGCAAGGAATTCCAGTTCGGCAAGGCAAAGTTCAAGGACAGCAACGACGAAAAGCGTAAGACAACCTTTGACGATGTTGCCGGCGCAGACGAAGAGAAGGAAGAGCTTGAAGAGATTGTAGAGTTCCTCAAGAATCCCGGAAAATACAACGAGCTTGGCGCAAAGATTCCCAAGGGCGTTCTTCTTGTAGGCCCTCCCGGAACAGGAAAAACCCTCCTTGCCCGCGCAGTAGCAGGTGAGGCAGGCGTTCCCTTCTTCTCAATTTCAGGCTCCGACTTCGTAGAAATGTTTGTAGGTGTAGGTGCTTCACGAGTTCGTGACCTCTTTGAACATTCCAAGAAGAATTCACCCTGTATAATCTTTATTGATGAGATTGACGCTGTTGGCCGTCAGCGTGGCACAGGCCTCGGCGGCGGGCACGACGAGCGTGAGCAGACTCTTAACCAGATGCTTGTTGAGATGGACGGCTTTGGAGCAAACGAGGGTGTTATCGTCATTGCCGCTACCAACCGACCTGACATTCTCGACCCTGCTCTTCTTCGTCCCGGCCGTTTTGACCGTCAGGTTATGGTTGGCTATCCCGATGTTAACGGCCGTGAGGCTATACTCAAGGTTCACGCAAGACAGAAGCCCTTAGCACCCGATGTTAAGCTCAAGACCATTGCCAAAACCACGGCAGGCTTTACAGGCGCAGACCTTGCAAACCTCCTCAACGAGGCAGCTCTTCTCGCTGCAAGAAAAAGCAAGAAGGCTATCACAATGGAAGAAATTGAAGAAGCAACAATTAAGGTTGTAGTGGGTACCGAGAAGAAGTCCAAGGTTATGAGCGACAAGGAGAAGAAGCTGACCGCTTACCACGAGGCAGGTCACGCGATTGCTTTCCATGTCCTCGAAACTCAAGACCCTGTTCATCAGATTTCAATTATTCCCCGCGGTATGGCCGGCGGTTACACAATGCCACTGCCTGCGGAGGATAAATCCTACAGCTCCAGAAACGAGATGCTTGAGAATATCGTAGTTTCCCTTAGCGGCCGCGTTGCCGAGGCACTTGTCCTCAGCGATATCTCAACAGGCGCTTCTAACGATATCGAGCGTGCAACCTCTACCGCAAGGTCTATGGTTACCAAGTACGGTATGTCTGCTGAACTTGGTCCCATCAATTACGGCGGCTCAAACAGCGAGGTATTCATCGGCAGAGATATGGGACATGTTAAGGATTATTCCGAGGAGACAGCAGCTAAAATTGACGCCGAGGTACACTGCATTATAAGCGCAGCTTACAAGAAGTCTGAGGAGATTCTCAACAGCAATATGCAGAAGCTTCACGAGGTAGCAGCTTACCTTATGAAGCACGAAAAAATGTCCGGCGAGGATTTTGCGGCTATGATGGACGGTACCTTCGTCTACGAAAGCGAAGCAGAAGAGCCTTCAGATAACACAGAAGAATAAAGCTTTATCCTTGATGCTTCCCGACAAGCGAACTGTCTGTGCAGTTGCTTAGATGTTACTGTGACGGCAAGGAGAAAGCACTATTTCAGGCTTTACAAGAATTCAGGGGCTGTAACAAACAGCCCCTTGATTTAAGTATATACATCGAACATTAATTCTATTTAAGTACACGGAGGTGAACAAATTGTCCGATAAATTTATTTCGGTCCGCGGCGCAAGAGAGCACAACCTGAAGAATGTAAACATAGATATTCCACGGGATAAGCTTGTGGTTATGACAGGTCTGTCGGGTTCGGGCAAATCCTCTCTTGCCTTCGATACAATTTACGCAGAGGGACAAAGACGCTATGTTGAGTCTCTATCATCATATGCAAGAATGTTTTTAGGTCAGATGGACAAGCCCGATGTTGACGGCATCGAGGGACTTTCTCCTGCAATTTCCATTGACCAGAAAACTACCTCAAAAAATCCACGCTCAACAGTCGGTACCGTTACCGAAATTTATGATTATCTCAGACTTCTATACGCCCGTCTGGGTACTCCTCATTGCCCTGTCTGCGGCAGAGAGATTACTCAGCAGACCGTTGACCAAATCGTTGATAAGGTTATGGCTTTGCCACAGGGTACCAAAATTCAGATTATGGCGCCTGTTGTAAGAGGAAGAAAGGGCGAGCACCAGAAAGAGCTTGACTCAGCTCGCAAGGGCGGTTTTGTCCGCGTGCGCGTTGACGGTATTATTTACGATTTATCTGAAGAAATAGTTCTTGAAAAGAATAAAAAACACAACATCGAAATCGTTGTTGACCGACTAATAATAAAGGACTCTGTTGTCTCCCGTCTTACAGACAGCGTGGAGGTTGCCTCAAAGCTGTCTTCTGGATTAATCCTTGTGGCTGTTGAGGGCGGCGAGGATATTCTCTGCTCCCAGAATTACGCCTGTCCCGAACACGGAATAAGCATTGATGAGCTTACGCCACGAATGTTCTCCTTTAATGCGCCTTACGGAGCCTGCCCCAAGTGCACAGGTCTCGGCGTGTTTATGCGTATAGACCCTGAGAGAGTCATCCCTGACAGAAGCAAATCAATAAACCAAGGCGGTATCAAAGCAGGAGGCTGGGCTATGGAGGGCAACTCCATTGCAACAATGTATTATAACGGCCTTGCAGAACACTACGGCTTTTCTCTTGATACTCCTATTGATGAGCTTCCCGACGAGATTGTGGATGTGCTTCTCTACGGCACAAAGGGTGAAAAAATTCACTTGGTCCGTGGCGGAGTTTTTGCAGGGGGAGAGTATTACGCACCCTTCGAGGGAGTAATAAATAACCTTGAGCGACGCTTCAGTCAGACCTCAAGCAATTGGATAAAAGAGGAGATAGAAGCCTTTATGTCTGCCATACCCTGTGACGAATGCGGCGGTCAGAGACTTTCAAAGACCTCTCTTGCCGTCACCGTAGGCGGACTTAATATAGCCGAGTTCTGCGATATGTCCGTGTCCCAGGCACTTCACTTTATCAACACTCACAGTCTTACAGAGCGTCAGATGCTCATAGGCGGAGCAATCGTCAAGGAGATAACCGAAAGACTTGGCTTCCTTGAGAGCGTAGGTTTAGGTTACCTTACTCTTTCCCGCTCGGCAGGTACACTCTCCGGCGGTGAGAGTCAGCGAATTCGCCTTGCAACTCAAATCGGAAGCTCCCTTATGGGCGTTCTGTATATCCTTGACGAGCCGAGCATCGGACTTCATCAGCGTGACAACGAAAAGCTCCTTGCAACCCTTAAGCGACTTCGTGACTTAGGCAACACCGTCATTGTTGTTGAGCACGATACAGATACAATGCTTGCCGCCGACCACATCATTGATATCGGTCCGGGAGCAGGTGTTCACGGCGGTACTATCGTTGCCGAGGGTACGGCAAAAGAGATAATGGAGAACGAAAACTCCATTACAGGCAAGTACCTCAGCGGTGCCCTTGGTGTCGCTGTTCCAAAGAATCGCCGAAAGGGAAACGGCAAATTCCTTAACGTCAAAGGTGCAAGACAGAATAACCTTAAAAATATTGATGTAAAAATCCCACTGGGCGAGTTTGTCTGTGTTACCGGTGTTTCCGGCTCGGGTAAGTCCTCTCTTGTAAACGAGATTATATATAAAAAGCTTGCGCACGAATTAAACGGCGCTAAGACAAGAGCAGGCGCCCACAACAGCATTGAGGGTATAGAGAATCTTGACAAGATTATCAATATCGACCAAAGTCCAATCGGCAGGACACCCCGTTCAAACCCTGCAACCTATACGGGAATGTTCACCGATATCCGTGAGCTTTTCGCCAAAACTCAGGAGGCAAAGCTCAGAGGCTACGGTTCAGGAAGATTTTCCTTTAATATCAAGGGCGGACGCTGTGAAGCCTGTGAGGGCGGCGGTATAGTCAAGATTGAGATGCACTTTCTGCCAGATGTTTATGTACCCTGTGATGTCTGTAAGGGCAGACGCTACAACCGTGAGACCTTAGAGGTTAAGTACAAGGGCAAGTCGATTTACGATGTGCTTGAAATGACAGTTGAAGAGGGACTCGAATTCTTTTCTTCAATTCCCAAGATCCACCGCAGACTTCAAACTCTGTATGATGTCGGCTTGGGTTACATCAAAATCGGTCAGTATGCAACAACCCTCTCCGGCGGTGAGGCGCAGCGCGTCAAGCTTGCAACAGAGCTTTCACGCCGTTCAACAGGCAGAACGATATATGTCCTCGATGAGCCTACAACAGGTCTGCACTCGGCAGATGTTCACCGACTTATTGATGTACTTCAGAAGCTGGTGGACACAGGCAACACGGTGCTTGTTATTGAGCATAATCTGGATTTAATCAAAACTGCCGATTATGTTATTGACTTAGGCCCCGAGGGAGGCGACGGCGGCGGCGAGGTGCTTGTCGCAGGTACTCCCGAAAAGGTCGCAGAGTGCAAGGCTTCATATACCGGAAAATTCCTCAAGGGAATATTAAAATAAAAAAATTGATAAAATCTGAAGAAGTTGCATAAAACTATGCAATTTCTTCTTTTTTTATGGGTGTTTTCGGAGGTGTAATTCATATGATTACAATTCTGGATGGAAAACTTACCATCCCCGAAAACGAGAGATTCATCGGTTTTGCAGGCGATAATCTTAAAAGAAAAATTGAATTTATGCTCCTCGGAGCAGAAAAAACCGACAGAGTGTACCGACTCTACCTTACCTTTGACGACGGCACCTGTAACTACTTCGTTCTCCCTGCACAAGAGACGAAAGAGGGCGTTTTGCTCACTTGGAATGTACTTGAGTCACATATCTTCAAAAGCGGAAATGTCAGAGCGCAGATTAAAGTGTTCACCGACGACGGAGTTGTATCCCACACAACTCCCGACACCTTTATCGTAGGTAACAGCGCAGAGCTTTCTGACAGCTTTCTAAAGAATAATTCTGAGTTTTTGGAGTACGAGAGACTTCTCAACGACCTTAACGCCACCCTCAAAGAAACCTGCCTGCTCAGTCCTATTATCGGCGATAACGGCAACTGGTATATCTATGACAGCTCGGTGGGAGAGTATGTTGACAGCGGTAAACCCTCGGTAGGCAAGTCTTTAACTCAGGATATAGCCGACGGTGCAGTCACAACCGAAAAGCTGGCAGACGGCGCTGTAACTACGGATAAGCTCGGAGAAAACGCAGTCAACGGTAAAAACATCAATACAAGAGCCATATACGAACATCACTTTGAATCCGGCGCCGTTTCAAACCGCGTTATTAGTGAGGGCGCAGTAACTGAAGATAAAATTGCAAAGGGCACAGTCTCTTCGTCAGATATCTTTTCAGATGCTATGAAGGAAAAGTTTTTTTCTTTGCCCTGCTTTAACCGAACAGTATCCGGCGAGTTTACCGACTCAGACCTCAATTCCGCAACGGAGCAGGGTATATATACCTTTGATTCCCTCTATCAGCACTTTGTCCTTGTTGTGCTGAAACCTCAGTCAAGCTCACACCTTGTTCAGCTTAAGCTTGAGTATAACAAAATGAGCTTTCGCGGAATATGGTGTAATGAGGAAGGTGTCTATGCCGACAGCGATTGGGAGCCTTGGATTGACCTTACAACTGTTGACTCTGAGCTTTCATTAACCTCTGAAAACCCTGTGCAGAATAAAGCGGTCAAAGAGGCTCTAGATACAAAGCTTGATGCTCAAATCGACAGCGGTGCATATATAACCCTCAACTTTGACCAGATTAATACTCTCAACAGATTGTTTGAGAGGGTTGCTTTCGTTGATGACAGCGCCGCCGAGGCTCATAACGACTTTAAGGCTGCTTTCGGACTTGACGGATATGAGTTTGACAGGTGCCTCACAGGTGAGGATTTCTGCGAGGGCTTCGGCACTTCAAGCTATTATAAGTATGACGATAACGCTTTTGAAAATGCAGGTCCCTATACTCGCACAAGAGACAACAGAACCATTTGCCCCTTGTTCTTTGAGTGCTTACCGGACTATGCGTATAAAGTTGTTTGGATAGCCGATAATGCCGATGCTCTGTGCGCCTTTGAAAGGTACACAGAGGGTGCGTATGAGCAAATCCAAAACAAGCAGAATTTCAAGGAAAACCTTGCTGTAACAGGCGGAGGCTGGAAAACCTCCGGCTTTGAGTGGCTTCCTTACAAAGATGTATACGGAGATACTCCCGATAATACTCCTATATGCTGTGCAAGGCTGATGTTTGATTCTGCCGCCGTAGGCCTCAAAAAAATGATTGTATACAGAAGGAAGGTATAAATTATGTTTGATATTAGGGGTAACAGGATTTCTCAGGCCGACCTTGTTGTTATGACATTTAACAACCAGAACTGGCGTGGGCTGAATTCAAACGCTGTGCTTATGAACAGCATCTTCGATCGCCATAAGCCCGACCTTGTAGGATTTCAGGAGTACCGCTCCTCAAGCTCCCTGGGCGGTGTTCTGAGTGATGAATATTTGCTGAGCAAATGGTCGAACCTGGCTGTTGCCGATACAAGGATTCAGGATGTCACAAATACAATAGCTTCCGGCTATAAGCTGTTTGAACCTTCAACAACATTCTTCTCTGATTTTGTTTCGGGCAGAGAGCGTGCTTATCAGAAGGCATATATCGAAGTCAAAGGCAACAGGATAGCTGTATTTAATGTTCATCTTGAGGAATCTGCTTATCACGATGTTCAGCTTGCGCAGACAGAAGAGATATTCAATGCCGTTTCGGCTGAGGAATCCTTTATTCTGCTGGGAGATTTCAATACAAAGTGCAAGAGCGTGAACGATATTCAGTATACAGAGCGTATGAAGATGTTTGCAGACGCAGGCTTCAACTGTGCAAACTGCTCAGAGCAGTTCGGCTTCACCGACACATGGAGCGACGGTACAGCCGCCGGCAATGGAAATTGGTATCCCACCGAAAATATAATCACCTCATCAAATATAAAGATATCCAAGGTCTTTATTGATATGCAGAAAGTTGAAGCCGAAACAGGTCTTGTGATAGACCACCTTCCTATGATAGCTCACTTGTCTTTTGCGTAATCAAAGAGGGCTGACAGTGAGAAAAATAAAGGACATTATTTGGTATTATCATCGATTTATCGACAAAAGGTATTATCAGTTAAAGAATAAGGAGGAAAAACAGTGGCTGATATTAAGTGCATCGATGTTTCTACCTGGCAGGGAGATATCGACTGGAAAAAGGTAAAAGCATCGGGAATTAATTATGCGATTCTGAGGGCAGGCTTCGGAAGAAGCGCGTCTCAGATAGACAATAAATTTGAGCAAAACTATAAAAACGCTTCCTCGGCAGGAGTTGTATTGGGTGCTTATTGGTACTCTTACGCTGTTGATGAGGCGGATGCCGTCAAGGAGGCCGAAGCTTGCCTTGCCGTGCTCAAGGGCAAGAAGCTTTCTATGCCTGTATTCTTCGATATGGAAGAAAGCTCTATGAGTAAGCTCGGCAAAAAGACATTAACCGCTATGGCAAAGGCATTTTGCAACAGGATTATAAAGGGCGGTTTCAAAGCAGGCGTTTATTCCAATCCCAATTGGTTTACCAATTATTTGGATTATAATGCTCTCAAGAAGCTCTATCCCATTTGGCTTGCACAGTATTATAAGGAAGCACAGCTTGGGTGCGACATTTGGCAGTATACATCAGAGGGTAAGGTGAGCGGCGTCGCGGGTAATGTTGATATGAATATTATCTACAACAAAGATATTGTTTCATCTTCAGCTCAAGCTAAGCCTGAAGCCGATGTATCTAAAAAGAACTTCGAGGTAGTTGCCGTGCAAACGCTTTTGATGATTGCAAACCGACTCGGCCTTATAACTCAGACTGTCCCGACCTTTAACAATGTCAAGGATAAGCCGACCGGTACTGCAATCAAGCAGATGAAAAAGTATCTCGGTATGCAGGAAACCGAGGTAACCGACAGCGTATTTATCACCAAAACCTACTCAGCTATCCTTGATGCAATGCCTATAACAGGGGATATAAACAAAGACGGCAAAGTGAATATTGAGGATGTAACAGCCCTTCAAAAAGACCTTGCAGGAATAGAAGAGTGATAATTATGTTTAAGGATTTTATATTATCTTTTGTCAAGTCCTTTTCTGCTTCTAAGGTGACGGTAACCTCAATCCTTGCCGCGATCGGCGGAATAATCACAAGCCTTGTGGGCGGCTGGGATACACTTCTTATGACTTATATCACATTAATGGTCATTGATTATGTGACCGGGGTAATCAGAGCTGTGTATCAGAAGAAGCTTTCAAGTGCAATCGGTTACAAAGGAATAATCAAAAAGGTGCTTTCAATCTGTATAGTTGTTCTGGCGGTTGTGCTTCAAAGGCTTATTCCCGCAGAATTACCTCTTCGTGAGATAACCCTGCTTTTCTTCATTGCCAACGAGGGTATCTCAATCTTGGAGAATGCCGCAGGAGTTATTCCCTTACCGAGTAAGCTTAAAGAAGTACTCATTCAGCTTCGCAATGGCACAGGTGATAAATCAAAGTCCGCAGCATCCGGCGAAACACCGAAAACAGAGGAGGCGGCTGCAGATAATGAGGCAAAAGCAGAAGACAATGAAATAGACAAAGAAGATTCCGCTTTTGGAGAAGATACAGAGGTATAAACAAAAAATCAAAAAATGCAGGAGAGCGGCAGCAGTAATATGCTGTCGCTTTCTTGATTTTTGTAACCGTCTGTGTTATACTTAGCTAAATAGTGGGGTAAAAGGTCTTTTGCCCCTAAACTCTTAATTTGCGAGGGATTTTTAATGGCTATAAAGGTAACCTTACTTGCACATACACCCGACCCGGAGGAGACCGTGGCAGCAGCCGCTAAGCTTTGCTACTCTCCGTCCGATATCTGTGATATCCGTCAGGGCTTAACCGAAGAGAAAACCGCGAGCTTTATTGATATGCTTGCATCAATCGGTCACGCAAGTCCTATGGAACACGCTTCTTTCACCTTTGGCGTAGAGGGTATTTCCCGCGCCTGCTCCCATCAGCTTGTGCGTCACCGCATAGCCTCTTACAGTCAGCAGTCTCAGCGATATGTTGACGGCAACAGCTTTGAGTTTGTAACCCCTCCTGAAATCGAGAGCGACTCAAGATGCAGTAAGATTTACGAAAGCGTTATTGAGATGCAGCGCAAGGCTTATGCCGAGATCAGAGACGCCTTGGTTGTTAAGTATATAAGAGAAGCTTGTGACAGAGAATTCTCCGGCACCGACGCAGAGATTATCGCAGAGTTCAAGTCAATTGACAAGGCAAAGTGTTCTGCCTTTGTAAAAAAGGCAAATGAGGACGCAAGGTACCTGCTGCCCAATGCCTGCACAACTAAGATTGTCTGCACCTTTAATGCCAGAAGCCTTGAAAACTTCTTTGCCCACAGATGCTGCAACCGCGCACAGTGGGAGATTCGTGAGGTAGCCCGTCAGATGCTCCTTATCTGCAAAGAGGTTGCACCTCATATCTTTGCTCACAGCGGACCCTCCTGTATGAGAGGCCCTTGCCCGGAGGGTAATATGTCCTGCGGAAAAATGAAGGAAGTAAGAGAAAGTTATGGAAAACTCTAATATAAATAAAAAAGGAAAAATTATTGTTATTGAGGGCCTCGACGGCTCAGGCAAGGCTACACAGTCAGCTCTGTTGCTTGAGAAATTACAGCAGAATTACAGTGCCAAGAAGCTATCCTTCCCCGATTACGAAAACCCAAGCTCAACCTTGGTTCAGATGTATTTAGGCGGAAGATTCGGCAGCGATCCCAACTGCGTAAATGCCTATGCCGCAGCTTCGTTTTATGCTGTTGACCGTGTTGCAAGTTATCTTGAAAAATGGAAGTCTGATTTTGAGTCAGGCACTCTTATTGTCTTTGACAGATATACAACCTCAAATATGATATATATGACCTCAAAGCTTCCAAAGGAAGAATGGGACACATTCATCTCCTGGGTAGAAGATTTTGAGTATGACCGTCTCGGACTTCCCCGTCCCGACGGAGTTATCTACTTAGATATGCCTACCGAGGTTTCTCAGAAGCTTATGTCAAAACGCTATCAAAGTGATGAGAGCAAAAAGGACCTTCACGAGAAGAATGTGGAGTTCCTCAATGCCTGCCGTGAGACTGCTCTCTATTCGGCAGAGAAGCTTGGCTGGACAGTAATTCCATGCAGTGACGGCGAGAATCCTCTGCCGCTTGATGTGATTGCAGACAAGGTTCTGAATTCTGCTGTGAGCTTTTTGAATAACGAGTAAAACGGAGGATGCTATGTACTATTGTTTTTTAAGTGAAGGCTTTGAAGAGATTGAGGCAATCGCTGCTGTTGATGTTCTTCGCCGTGGCGGTGTTGAGGTTAAGACCGTTGCGGTTTCATCTGATAATTCAAAAGATATCAAGGGCGCGCACGGTATTACGGTTTTTTGTGACCTTGCAGAGACTGAGGCGGAAACTGCGGGCTTAGAGGGTATTATCCTCCCCGGAGGTATGCCCGGAACTGTCAATTTGGAGCAAAGCAAAACCGTACAGTCTTTCATTGACTTCGCCGTGGCAAATGACCTCTATATTTTTGCAATTTGCGCCGCACCTGAGATTTTAGGCCACAAAGGAATTCTCAAAGGCAAAACCTCTACCTGTTATCCCGGCTTTGAGCAGGAGCTAAAGGGTGCTGTTTTGAGCGAAAGCGGCGTTGCAGCGGACGGCAAAATTATTACCGCCAAAGGCCCCGGCAGGTCAATTGATTTCGGCCTTAAAATCGTAGAAACCTTAAAGGGCGCTGAGGTATCCTCAAGCTTAAGGGAGTCAATGCAATGTCCGACTTCAAAATAACCGAAGAAAAAGCAATGCTCAGAGCTCACTATCGCTCTATGCGTAAGAAGATGACAGCCGATTATAAGCGAAAGCTTGATTTAGAGGTTGTGTCAAGGTTCCTTTGCAGTGATGAATATATGAGCGCAAAGCTTATTCTGCTTTATTGCGCTGCCTCGGGCGAGATTGAAACCCGCGACCTGATGAGAGCGGCGCTTGTTAACCGCAAGCTTGTTGCTCTGCCAAAATGCGGTGAGGGCAACACTATGAAGTTTTATTATGTGGATTCCTTTGATAAGCTTTCAAAGGGAGCCTATGGCATTATGGAGCCTGATACGGAAAAATGCGCCGAGGTTACTGATTTTACCGATGCCCTTTGTGTTTTGCCGGGACTTTCCTTTGACCCGCAGGGCAACCGTCTCGGAAGCGGAAAAGGCTACTACGACCGCTTTTTAGAGGGCTTTGAGGGCACAACCGTGGGACTTTGCTATGCAAGCTTTGTCAAATGGAGTCTGCCTGCTGATGTTCACGATATTCCCGCCAAGGTACTTGTAACAGACAGATATATTCGGAAGACCTCCGACAAATAATATTTATATATGCACTTATCTATTTTTTCAGAAAGGAGTGCTTTGTATGAGTGATAATTTGAATAACCAAAGAGAGGATATGCACAGCGAAGAGGAGGTACAGCTTTACCGTCAGCGCAGAGTTGACGAATTTAAGCTTCGTATCGACGACAGTACCGTAGGCACAGAAGAGAAGGATAAGGTCGATTTCACAGGAGAAATCTCCTCCTTCAGCGATGAGACCACCCGTGCTCAGATTGAGCGTGAGTCAAAGAAAACTCTCCGCCGTGAGGAAAAAGAGGAGAAGACCATAACCAAGATTAAGTCCGGCAGGAACAAGAAGATTTACCGCCTGACCTGGCTTTGCCTGATTATAGTTATGTCAATTGTGCTCTCTCAGTTTTTGATTATCGGCTGTAATGACTTTCTTGCTATCAACAGAAAGAACTCCGAGAACGCCGTTGTTCGTATTGCAAAGGGCGACAGCATAGACGACATTGCCGATAAGCTTCTTGAAAAAGAGATTATCGACTCCACAACCTTCTTCGTTCTCTTTGCAAATATTACCGGCAAGGCAGACGATATTGAGCCCGGTATCTACCAAGTGCCCAGAGATAAAGACTACCTCGGTATCTTAAACTACCTTCAGAATACTACAAACCGTCAGAATACAATTACTCTTCAGATTAGTGAGGGCACCAATGTACTTGAGCTTTCTCAACAGCTCTACGATGCAGGTGTAACCTATGATGTAGATGAGTTCCTGCGCCTTTGCAACAGTGACGAGTTTGACGAAAGCTACAGCTTCCTCAAGAATATAGAGAAGAATGATGACAGAATATATAAACTTGAGGGTTATCTTTTCCCCGATACCTACGAGTTTTATGCCGACGAGGCACCGGACATAACTATCAAGCGTTTCCTCAACAACTTTGAGGCAAAGGTTTATGAGAGCGAGTATGAGGTCGAGGGATACGACAATCCTGTTGCTATCAGCACCCTTGTTCACGACAGCGGTTACACCCTTGATGAAATTATAATTATGTCCTCTATTGTCCAGGGCGAATCTGCAGACTCAGAGGATATGTATAATGTAGCTTCTGTTATTGATAACCGTCTGAAATACGGAAGTCAGTATGATATCCATTCCTTGGGTATGGATTCCACAGCCTTCTATCCCTATAAGAATGCTCAGGCTGTCCCCAAGGAGATTCGCGAGACCTTCGAGGGCACTTACGATACCTACGAAGCAGGCGGATTCCCCCCCGGAGCCATCTGCAATCCCGGCGCAGAAGCTATCATTGCCGCCGCTTGCCCCAACGATACCGATTATCTCTACTTCTGCCACGGACAGAATTCAGACGGCTCGGTTACACCTTACTATGCAGTTTCCTTTGAGGAGCATATGTCAAATCTCTCCAAGGCAGGACTCAGCTAAATGAACAGTTTATCTATTAAGCCGGAGATTCTATCTCCGGCAGGAGATGCCGAGGCGCTTTCTGCCGCGCTTCGTTTCGGGGCAGATGCAGTTTATATCGGCGCTACTCAGTTTTCTATGAGAACATCTCCTAAGAATTTCGACAGCAACGGACTCAAAGAGGCGGTAAAAGAAGCTCACAATCTCAAAAAAAAGCTTTATCTTACCTGCAATATTTTGCCCCGAGAGCCACAGCTTAAGCTTCTGCCCGATTACCTAAGCTATGCCGAGGAGTGCGGTGTAGATGCTTTGATTATTGCCGATTTAGGGGTATTTGAGCTTGCAAAAAAATACGCCCCCAACACACCGCGCCATATGTCAACACAGGTGGGCATCGTCAACAGCGAAACCGCCGCAACCCTGTATAATATGGGAGCATCAAGAGTTGTGCTTGCAAGAGAGCTTTCATTTGAAGAGATAGGGGAGATCAGAGCAAAAATTCCCCATGACCTTGAAATTGAATGCTTTGTTCACGGCGCAATGTGCGTTTCCTTTTCCGGCAGATGCCTTATCTCTGAGTATCTCACAGGCAGAGACCCAAACAGAGGTGACTGCTCACAGCCTTGCAGATGGAAGTATCATCTTTATGAGGAAAACCGAGAGGGCAACTTCTATCCAATATTTGAAGAGGACGGCGGCACATACCTTTACAACTCCAGGGATATGTCTATGATTGAGCATATTCCCGAGCTTGTAAAAGCAGGTATCAACAGCTTCAAGATTGAGGGCAGGGCAAAGACAGCCTACTACAGCGCTGTTGTCACAAACGCTTACCGCAAGGCGCTGGACGCTTATTTCGAAAGCGGACTTGCACAGGATTTCAAAACTCCCGAAAGTATCCTCGAAGAGGTAAATAAAATTTCTCACAGAGAATATAACACAGGCTTCTATTTCGGCAGCTCACCGGGACAAACCACCTCAAACGGCGGGTATATCCGCAACTACGATTTAGTTGCCATCTGCGAAGAAGAGCGTGACTTCGGAGGAGTTATCACTCAGCGCAATAAGTTTTTCTTGGGCGATGAGATTGATGTTTTACCTCCGAATGGATTACCTTTTACGGTAAAGGCAAATAAGCTTGTCAACGAAAAAGGCGAGGAGACAGATTCCACCCCTCATCCTCTGGAGAGGCTGGAGCTTCATAGCGAAAAGCCTATTCCCGCCGGCTCTTTCCTTCGTGTCAAGAGAAAATAACAGCTTTGTTATTATGTAAACCCTCTTGACTTTTTTCGCTCTAACACCTATAATACTTAAGTAATATATAAAACGGCTTTGACGGGACGAGATTTCTAAGACTTTTCTCAGAGAGGATACCGCACGGTGAAAGGTGTCTATCAGTTTTATTTATCAGCCACCCCTGAGCTCTCGGCGACGAGTCGGGCGTTTTCCGCGTTAAGGATTTTTGAGCGGTCAGGTATTATTTTACTTGGCAATTAGGGTGGTACCGCAGGAATTATGCTTCTGTCCCTTTTGGGGCAGGAGCTTTTATTTTATTCTGTATTTTATAGCTTATTGAAAGGATGATTAAAATGGAGTGGACAGGCTTAAATGAATTAAGAGAAAAGTTCTTATCCTTTATGGAGAGCAAGGGCTGTCTCAGACTTCAGAGCTTCCCCCTTATTCCAAAGGACGATAACAGCCTTCTGCTTATCAACAGCGGAATGGCACCAATGAAAAAGTACTTTACAGGTGAGGTTACACCTCCCAAAACAAGAGTTACTACCTGTCAGAAGTGTATCCGTACTCCCGATATCGAGCGTGTCGGTATTACCGCGCGCCACGGCACATATTTTGAGATGCTGGGCAACTTTTCTTTCGGCGATTACTTCAAGCGTGAGGCAACAGCCTGGGCTTGGGAATTCTTCACCGAGGTTTTGAAGATGCCCAAGGAGCTGCTTTATGTTTCTGTTTATCTTGAGGATGACGAGGCATACGATATCTGGACTAAAGAAGTGGGTGTGGACCCATCTCATATGGTTCGTATGGGCAAAGAGGATAACTTCTGGGAGCACGGCTCAGGCCCCTGCGGTCCCTGCTCTGAGATTTATTTTGACAGAGGACCCGAGAAGGGCTGCGGCTCACCTGACTGTAAAGTAGGCTGTGAGTGCGACCGCTTTGTTGAGGTTTGGAACCTTGTGTTCACACAGTTTGAAAGCGACGGAAAGGGCAACTATACACCTCTTGACCATCCCAACATAGACACAGGTATGGGCTTGGAGCGACTTGCCTGCGTGATGCAGGGAGTTGACAACCTCTTCCTTGTTGATACTGTTCAGAATATTATGAAACACATCAGCGATATCGTCGGTGTTGAGTACGGTCAAAACGAAAAGAGCGACATCTCTCTGAGAGTTATTACCGACCATATCCGAAGCACAACCTTTATGATCGGAGACGGCGTTATGCCCTCGAACGAGGGCAGAGGCTATGTTCTTCGCCGGCTTCTCCGCCGTGCTGCCCGTCACGGCAGACTCTTAGGCTACAACAAGCCCTTCCTTTACAAGATTTGTTCCACTGTTATCAAGGAGAACGAGTCGGCATATCCCGAGCTTCGTGAGAAGGAAGAATTTATTACAAAGCTTATCCGCGTTGAGGAAGAAAACTTTGCAAAGACAATTGAGCAGGGCTTTGCTATGCTTGATTCTATTATCACAAAGGGCGATGTAAAGGTTCTCTCAGGTGAGGACACCTTCAAGCTCAACGATACCTTCGGCTTCCCGGTTGACCTCACTAAGGAAATTCTGGCAGAAAAGCACATCGGTGTTGATACAGAGCGCTTCTATGAGCTTCTTTCCGAGCAGAAAAAGCGTTCAAGAGCCGCCCGTAAGGACGCAGGAGCAGATGCCTGGATTTCCGACAGTGTTGACCTCTCCGATATTCCTGCAACTGAGTTTGCAGGTTACACAGATTTTACTGCCGATACAGAAGTTCTTGCAATTATCCGCGAGGGTGAGCGTGAGTCTGCGGCAGGCGTTGACGATAAGGCAATCCTTGTTCTCAAAAGGTCTGTTTTCTATGCCGAGAGCGGCGGACAGGTAGGCGACACAGGTGTGATTTCCGCTGACGGATTCACTTTCGAGGTTACAAATACCACTAAGGATGCATCAGGCATCTATATGCATACAGGTATTGTCACTGAGGGCAGTGTTACCACAGGTGACAAGTGCACGGCTTCTATTGATGTAAACCGCCGTCAGGCTATTATGCGTAATCACACGGCAGCTCACCTTTTGCAGGCAGCCCTCAGAAAGGTACTCGGCAACCATGTTGAGCAGGCAGGTCAACTTGTAAACGAGGATGCAGTGCGTTTTGACTTCACTCATTTCAGTGCTCTTACCGCTTCCGAAATGGCAGAGGTAGAGGCAGAAGTCAATAAGAATATCTTTGACGCTGTTCCTGTTGTTACAAAGGAGATGCCTATTGACGAGGCAAAGAAGCTTGGTGCAATGGCTCTCTTCGGAGAGAAATACGGCGATGTTGTTCGCGTAGTTAATGCCGAGGGTACTTCAATCGAGCTCTGCGGCGGTACTCATGTTGACAACACAGCAAAGCTCGGCCTTTTCAAGATTCGTTCCGAAAGTTCAGTTGCCGCAGGTGTTCGCCGTATTGAGGCTTTCACAGGCGAGGGTGTATTGAATCTTATCAGTAATATGCTCCTTATAATCGGTCAGAGCTTAGCAATTCTCAAGCTTAACAATCCTCAGGAGCTTGCCCGCGGCTTTGAGAAGTTTATGGAGGATTACAAGGCAAAGGAGAAGAGAATCGCTGAGCTTGAAAGCGAGATTGCTCTCAGCAAGACCTCTGCTCTATTTGATAAAGCTGTTGAAGAAAACGGCTTCGTTGTAATTACCGAGAAGCTTAAGGATACCGACGCTGATATGCTTAAGAATATGGCTTCAATGCTCACCGATAAAGACGAAAACGCAGTTGTTCTTCTTGCAAGCGTTTCCGGCGAGAAGCTCACCTTCTGCTGTGCTTGCGGTAAGGGCGCTGTCAAGAGAGGAGTCAAGGCAGGCAGTGTTGTCAAGACAGCCGCAGTTGCCGCCGGCGGTAACGGTGGCGGTAAGCCTGATATGGCTATGGCAGGCGGTAAGGATATCTCTAAGATTGACGAGGCTTTTGCTACTGCAATCGAAGCTGTTAAGACAATCTGATACAAAATAGCGTAATAAACATTAAAGCCGAGAACCTTTTGAGTTCTCGGCTTAATTTATATCTTCTATTTCTTTTTCTTTATATGTTTAAGTATCCAATCGGTTAATTTCGAGAAGTATAGGATGAGTACTGTTTCAATGGGGATTGCAATTATCCACTTCAAAGCTCTGGTACCGGCCATTACCCAAAAGGCCTTGCTAAACTGAATCATCAGCCACAAGGAGCCCAAAGGAACTTCGATTACAAAAGCTATAACGATTTCGCAAATGATAAGCTTAAGCAAGAATTTGCCGCTGTTCTTGTAAAGAAATAATCCGTAGACCATTCCCACAAGCATAGCGTTTAAGGTCCAACCGAAAAAGTAGTTGCCCATTGGCATTACCATAAAGCTCAATACATCGCCTAAGCCTCCGACAACAAGCCCCCAAACAGGCCCGTAAAGGGTTGCTACAATGGCAATCGGCAAAAAGGCAAAGCCGATTTTTGCATTAGGTGTGATGCTTAAGCTTATGTTTGAGAAGTATCCGAGTACTACTCTTAAAGCCAGCATCAAAGCACACACGGTCATACAGCTGAGATTTTTAATCTCTTTTGCGGAGTCGGGAAATTTTCGCAAAATATTCATTTTTAATAACCTCCTTGTCATAGTGACAAAAGGCTGTTTTGCAAATAAAAAGGGACAGATTCAACAGAGAATCTGTCCCATAATTTCTGCATAAACAGCGGGATGCGAAGTCTGTACCGCAAGCGATTTGCTTTTCGTCCTTCGAACAACTCCCCGTCTCAAAGGCACTTCACGCACAGCTTCTACTCTGTAAGATTTATTATAGCACTTTGTAAGTATTTGTCAACAGCTTTATGCTTTGCCCTTGATTAGTCTGGAAAGAGGCTTGTAAATCAGCATAGTAACTAATATAACAATGGTACTTTTAATAAGGTTAAAAGGCAGTACGCAAATAAGGCAAAAGTCAAAAAGACTGTCTACAACAGGGAAGATTTCTCCGCCCATAGCAACAATAGTATCAATAGGAAGACTCAGCATAGTCGAGTAAAAGGGAATAATAAAGAAAGCGTTGATAAATGTAGCCATTACCGACATTGTAACTCCGCCTATTGTCAGCGAGAGCAGCGCCATAGCTTTGGTCTTCTTCTTTCTGTAAACAAGAGAAGCGGTGACCACAAAAATGCATCCTAAGATTAAGTTTGAAAGCTCGCCGACGCCTGCGGTGTCTGTGCCGTTAATAACAAAGTTAATCAGGATTTTTACAAGCTCAATGATAATTCCTGCCAATGGTCCCATGGAAAAAGCGCCGATTAGTGCAGGAATCTCTGAAAGGTCAAGCTTATAAAAGCTCGGCGCAATAAAGGGCAGTGGAAATTCAATAAGCATAAGTATTGCAGAGCAGGCAGAGAGCATTGCACAGGTTACAAGATTTCGTGTTGTGAAGATGCTCTTTTTGTTTTTGACTTCTTCTTTCCGATTCATAAAGTTTACCTCCCAAATAAAAAAAGCCTCACAAATCTGTGAGGCGTAAAAGCGCAGGAGTATAAGTATGCTGACCCTTGCATTAAGCTTGTAGCATAGGTACAGTAAACCTTTTCTCATCCGGACTTTACCGTCGGCACAGGAGTTTCACCTGTTCGGCAAAGTGCATTCGCACTTTGTTTGTGGGCTTTACCACCGGTGGGGAAATTAACCCCGCCTCAAAGATTTTAGTATATTATATTACTGCAATGATAATTTGTCAACATTTATTTGCAGGGCTTGTTCAGTTCAAGCTTGACTATCTCGTGGTGAGGCAGTCTCTCTTCTTCCGGAGGAAGCTCCATATAATTCCCAAATGGAATTTTAAGGTAACTGTCATAATCCTCCATCGCAAAGAATTTCTCTCCCTCAAATTCTACTTCGGTAACACCTGAGTAGATGCTTCTGGGATAAACCTTCTTCATAAAGTAGAAGCCTGCGCAAAGCTCTGCCACATTCTCGCTTTCATCAAAGCTGTACCTTGTCATTCGCTTTTCGGCAAACTTCCAGAGCTTGTACCGTATTTTCTTTGAACGAAAAATGCCGAGGAGAATTTTACTGCCGATTGCAAGAACACCGCCGTGATTTTTCGGAACAGTCTGAGAGCGGAATAGCGAGTACATCATAGTGTAAAAATACTGAAAATACCTGGCACATCTTCCGTCGGCAAGACCGTCGATAGGGAAGATGTCAAGGGGAAGGCCGTGTGGCATATCCAAATTTTCCTGATAGTCCTTGACCATGGTGTGGTTTGTGTCGGTGAGCACAGCAAAGATATTGCCCGTGAAGTGCTCGGCATCATCATTGAGAAGCACGAACCTATCACTTGGATTCTCCTCGCTGTAAAGCTTGAGAAAACGCTCATAATCGGGTCTTGGCATTAAAACGTCCGTATCGTCATCCCAAGGAATAAACCCCTTGTGGCGAATTGCACCGATAAGACAGCCGCCGCAAAGGTAGTAGGTAAGCTCGTGCTTACGGCAAAACCCATCAAAGAATTTCAGTGCTGATAGCTCAGCAAGCTGAAGCTCTCTGAGCTCTTCGCTGTTCAGTTTAAGTAATTCTGCCATAAACTCACCTGTGAAATCTAATAATTATTCCTCTTCTTCATTCTTGGGGTGATTCTTAATCATAGCCTGCTTCACTTCTGCGATTCTGTCGTAGGGTGCATTTCCCAGGCGCTTTTTCCAGAAAGGCATCATAATAAGTCCCCAAAGTGTGCCTACGCCGTAGGCAACATGAAGAATGGGAAAAAGCAGAGGAAGAACAATAAACTGCGGTTTAATCTTTTTTGTAAGGAAACAGCTTACGGTGTTAACAAAGTCAAACATACCGTAGGCAAGAGCTAAAAACATAACGGGGTAGAAGTATCCAAAGCAAGCAGCTATGCCGAAGGCAATGAGTGCTACAAGAAAAACAAAGGGAACAAAGTGAAAGTAAGAAAGACACTTGGGGCAAACGCCGAAGGTAAGACCGATCCAGTAGCCGTTTCCGAACTTCTGCTTAATCATATTCTTAAGAGAGTTTCTTGTGTGCTGGAATGAGATAATGTCGGGACAGCTGCACATTTTGTAGCCTGCTTCACGAATTCTGTAATGAAGCTCGTTGTCCTCGGTGCGGCCGAGACTCTCGTTGAAACCTCCGACCTTCTCGAAAACCTCGCGCCTGTAAGCTGCGTGAAAAAGCGAGTCGTGATACTCCTTTTTCTCGGTGGGCCGTCTGTACTCGGCAATGGAGCTTCCGAACAGAGATTCCTCCGCTGCCAAAAGAGTCAGCTTCCAGGAGGTCTCATTGTCTACAATATTAGGTCTTCCGCCGCCGACAATGTCCTCTCCCTCCTCAAGATTCTCCATACTTCTTTTAATAAAGTCACGGGGAATCTGAGCATGGGCGTCAATTCTGATGATAACATCGCCCTTTGCTACAGAAAGAGCACAGTTCCAAGCGCTTGCTTGATTTTTCTTTGAGTTGGATACAATCTGAACATCTCTGAATTTATAGTCCGTGGCCTTAAAATCCTCCATCATTGCGCGTGTGCCGTCTGTAGAATTACTGTCAACAAGCACAACCTCGATATTCTCGTGAGGATAGCTTTGACTTGCAATATTTCTGAAGAGTCCGTTAAGTACCTTTTCCTCATTGTATGCAATTACACAAAGTGAAACCAACATTCTTTTACTCATCCTTATTATCCGGCACGGAAGCTGCCTCGTGATAAGTCTCTTCAGTTTGGACTTTTGCTAACTCTTCTCTTAAAGCCGCAGTCTCGGCCGAGCAACAGTCGGCGAGGACTTCACTGTCAGCCTGCACCTTTTCAGCCACGGTGTTTTCCTGCAAGGCAAGAATCCACTTTGCAGAGGTTGACATACAGGTTAAAGCATAGGGTACAATAAAGAGCAAGGGGTAAACAAGAATGCTCAGCAAAAGCCAGGGTGATATTGATAAGAAGAGCTTGAAAATTCTGTCTTTCAGAGGTTCGCTCAATTCTTTTGCACGGCTGAACATAACACTCATCGGTATATTTTCATCTTCAAACATCAGATAATAGCAGAGAAAATATTTAGTTGAAAGCTTTGCAAATAGAATTACTCCTCCGAAAATCAGAGCGTAAATTAAAAGATAACACAAAATCTGCCAAAAAGCAAGTGCTTCTGCGTCGTATGTGTAATACATCATAATGTTCAGAGCAATAACGCCGGGACCGACAGATACCAAAAATCTCCAGAAGCATCTGAGTGAAATCATAAAATTGAAGCCGACTGTTCTGAAGTACTTCTTGCTAAAGTAGTAGAAAAGCTCAGAGTACCGAGCCTCACCGTTTTTGCAAAGAATGTAAAAATATCTGACCATACCCGTAACGAGAGGGGAAAGCAGAATAACTCCTCCGAGAATTATGCCTCCGAATAGTTCGACGCTTATGGAAACTTCTTCTTCGTATGCTATGTCAAAGCTGTCGCCGAGAGAGCTTATTAGGTCCTTAGCTGCGTTTGAAATATAGTTTACGAGAGAATCAACTATAAGTTCTGCAGCGCTTGCAAGATAGATAAGTCCCACGAAAACCGAAACAGCGGTAATTGTAACACCCACTGCCGCCAGCCAATTGTGCTTGAGTGTTTCTTTAGCTTGCTGTCTAATTGTTTTTTCAGGATTCAAAAGAAAATCATCCTTTCGCTGATTTATAATAAATGAATGTTATTCTGAGTCCTCGTCCTCGTGAATGTACATTCTGTACATTGCCTCCAGGCAGATCTGGGCATGCTTAAAGAAGCTTTCTTCGCTTATGCCCTCGTTTGAGTTGTGAAGTCTTGCGTCCTCACCGGGAAATACAGGTCCGAAGGCAACTCCGTTTCCGCCGAGCTTTCTTGCATAAGTACCTCCGCCTGTTGAGTACATAAGAGGCTTTTCGCCCATAACCTCTTCATAGGCGCCGGCAAGAATGTTGATAATCGGCTTGCTTTCGTCAAGCATAAGGGGAAGGGTATGAGAAAGAATCTTTACATCAACATTCTCCCTTTCGGCGGCGTGCTTGATTCTTCTGATAAGCTCTTTACCGCCGAAGGTTACGGGGTAGCGGATATCAATTGTTGCTTTTGCAACTGTTTCGTCAATGGTAATTGTTGAAAGACATGCTGTAAGTGCTCCTGACTGTGAATCCCGCATTTTGATTCCAAGGGAAGTACCGTCGCTTTCAGTACGGAAGTTTGTTGCGATAAAGGTGCAAAGGTTGCCTAAATCCTCCAAAGCAAAGTTTGATGAAATAAGGTCAATCAAATCAAGGATTGCATTTTCGCCCAGCTCAGGCTCACAGGCATGAGCGGCTTTGCCGTGGCTTATAATCATAAGACCGTCAATTGTATATTTGAATTCATACTCGCATTTTTTTGCGTCGGCAAGTCTCATCATCTGATGGTCGTCGTTCTCGGTGCAGTTGAGAAGCACATAAGCAGTATCGGGAACAGCGTTTAAGGCATTTCCGCCCTTAAGCTCTGTGAGCAGACCGTTATCCTGAATCTTACTGCTGATTTCAAGGTGAAGAATACCCTTTTCGGCAGAGCAGATTCCGTAGCCTGAATCGGGGGTAAAGGACATATCGGGCATCTTCTCCTTAGCAAAGTAGGTTACAACATCGGTCATTCCGACCTCTTCGTCAGTACCGAAAATAGCCCTCAGAGTGTTTTTTCCTTCAGTACCGCTGTCTTTCAGAGCCTTGAGGCAGTAAAGCGTGAGCAGTGCACAGCCTTTGTCGTCTGCAACTCCTCTGCCTAAAAGCATTCCGTCCTTCTGCGTAAGAGCAAAGGGCTCCGTGTCCCAGCCGGTTCCCTCGGGCACAACATCAAGGTGAGTCAGGGTTGCACACAGCTTACCCCCTTCACCAAGCTCTGCGTGACCGGCTTTGTTGTCAATATTCTTTGCAGTCAGTCCGAAGCTCTCTGCTTTCTTAAGCATCCAGTTCAGAGCTTCTTTACAGGCCTTAGTGTCTCTTGAAGAAACAGACTTTATTCTGATAAGCTCGTCGAGATCCTTAAGGATATCTTCTTTATAGTCAAGAATTTTCGAGCCAAAACTCATAATTTACCTCCGAAAAATCAAAATTTAGCTTTACCTTATAGCTTTGATAGTATATAATTGAATACATTATAACATATATGTTTTGAAAATGCACTATGTTTTTTACAAGGAGTTCGGGTATGCAGGGTAGTAACTTTTTTGCAATGCTTTCAAGAATGAAATATATCAACCGTTGGGGCTTGATGAATAACACAAAGGAAGAGAATATCGCAGAGCACAGCTTAGAGGTCGCAATGCTTTCACACGCTTTGGTCACAATTGCCAATGAGCGTTTCAGCGCAGGCTTATCTGCTGACAGAGCGGCTGTAATGGGCATTTTTCACGATGCGGGAGAGATTATCACAGGTGACCTTCCAACCCCGATTAAGTACTACAATCAGGATATTCGCAGCGCATACAAGCAGATAGAAGAGATTTCCGAGAAAAGGCTTCTCAATATGCTCCCGGAGGATTTGCAGGACAGCTTCGAGCCTTTGATAGTTGCAAAGGCGGCGGACAAAGACCTGCTTCCTTATGTCAAGGCTGCAGACAAGCTTTCAGCGCTTATTAAGTGTATATGTGAAATCCGTATGGGAAATAACGAGTTTTGTAAGGCAGAGCGCGCAACAAGGCAATCTCTGGAGGGAATGAAGCTTCCTGCCCTTGAGGTTTTTATGGAAGAATTCCTGCCTGCTTACGAGCTTACAATAGATGAAATGGACTGAGTATTCCGATAAGTTTTTCTATGTTTTGTGACGGTTTTGTGACAGCTTTTCGACCGATGACTGTTATTTTACTGACAATAGGATAAATTCTGACATAAATGAACTTATAATTCTAATTAAGAATAATAATTACCGGCTTCAGATGTATAATAAATCAGCTTATAATGGTGGTAATATGTTATTACTGCTGTTAAGTTTTTTCTACTTGCAAATTTCGAGGTACATCTGATGTCATATAACCCCAGGGATGACCGCAGCCGCAGGAGTTATTCAGACGACTACGGTGACGGCTATAATATAAGCAACCGCTCAAAAAAGAATTATCATTTTGAGACCTTTGAGGATACAGACAGCTCAAACCAAAGAGCTAACCGCAGCGGCACTTACTCATCTCATAGGTCCTCCTCGGCTTCTCACTCGGCTTCACGCTCTTCTTCAGAGCATCGCCGCAGTAAACAGAGAAAAAAGAAAAGCTCAGGCAAAAAGCGCTTCATTTCTGTTCTGCTTGCAATAGTACTTCTTTTAGGCGGTGCTGCATTTATCTTCTGCTATAATGTGCTTAATTCTATCAACTATGTTGATGTTGACGATAATAACGATGCTTTGATTGACCCTGACAGCGGAGAGAAAATTTCAGGCTCTCTTCTGAACGACGAAAAAGTGCTGAATGTTCTTTTGTTCGGCGTTGACGAAAATAATTCGGACTACGGCAGAAGCGACACTATGATACTGCTCTCAATCGACAGCTGTCACGAGAAAATCAAGCTTACTTCTTTTCAGAGAGATACTTTTGTCTATTGCCCCGATCCCGAGGGCTCTTACCACACAAAGCTAACCAACGCCTATTCCTATGGCGGAGTTCCTCTTGCAATCGACACAATTGAAGCAAACTACGGCGTAGAGATTGACCGCTACGCGACTGTTGACTTCAGCACTTTTAAGTCTATTGTGGACATTTTAGGGGGAGTCGAGGTCGAGCTTACCGACGACGAGATACTTTACATCAACTGTCAGATTGCTCAGAACAATCAAACCGAGTATCTTTACGCTGACGCGGGAAACGTGCTTCTCAACGGTCAGCAGGCACTTTGGTATGCACGCAACCGCGGCGGCGACATTATCAACGGAGTCGATTTTACAGAGGGCACCGATTGGGACAGAACAGAGCGACAGCGTAAGTTTATCAAAGCAGTTATTGACGATATGAAAGACGCTTCCGTGCCCGACATTGTCCGTATTGTCAACAGCATAGGTCCGGAGATTACAACTAACCTCAAGAAATCCGAGATTCTTTCTATTGCTGCCGATGCTAAGACTTACCTTAATTACGAGGTTGAGCAGACCTCAATGCCCTGCGAAGGCAGTTGGATTTACGATACAAACTTTGCCGGTGATGTTATCTATGTCACCGATTGGGATATGACAAGAAACGCAATTTGGAAATTTATTTATGAGGATAATGTTACAGGTGCAAGTGTGAATGAGTAAATAATCAATACCGATAGTAAGGAGCTTTTGTTATGGATAATAAAAACGGTAATTATGATTTTGTTGATATCTCCGGCTCAAACCGGGAGGGAAAGACAGATATCTCAAGAAATTCTGAAAGAACTTCTGCAAGGACTTCTGACAGACCTGCATCGAGATCTTCTGAGAGACCTTCAACAAGAGCTGCTTCAAACGGCGGTTCCTCTCCAAAGAAGCCCCGTTCAGCAGCCGGCAAAAAGTCAAAGCGCAACAGCATTATTATAAGAGCTCTCTGCGCTGTGCTTTCGGTTATACTTCTTATCGGAGGTGTCGGCTGTCTCTACGGATTCTCAACAATCAACTCCTTCGGTTATCAGGATCTTACCGAAGCAACAATCCCCGACAGCTCCGGTGCCACAGGTTCTTCAGAGGCTGACGAATTCGCTTTCCATCAGGAGTCCGGCTCTCTGCTCAATGACCCCTATGTGCTGAACATTATGCTTTTCGGTACAGATAATGCCGCCGGTCTGAGCGATACTATGATTCTTCTCTCAATAGACAACCGTCACGAGAAAATTAAGATGACATCATTTTTGCGCGATACATATGTTTCAATTCCCGGTTATTATCCCCATAAGCTGAATCTTTCCTTCTCCTTAGGCGGCGCACCTCTGGCAATTCAGACAATCGAGGGAAACTACGGAGTACAGATTGACCGTTATGCACAGGTAACCTTCTCCACCTTTAAGGAAATTGTCGATATTATGGGCGGCGTTGAGATTGAGCTTTCATACGATGAAATCGCTTACATCAACGCACAGATTCAGTCCAACGGCCAGTCAGAGTACCTTTACGCAGAGCCGGGTATGGTAACTCTTAACGGTCAGCAGGCACTTTGGTATGCCCGTAACCGCGGCGGTTATTATGCAGGACAGTCCTTCTCCGGCGACGACTGGGACCGTACAGACCGCCAGAGAAAATTCCTTATGGCTGTTATCGAGCAGATGAAGGATGCTTCATTAACCGAGATTGTTCAGATTGTTAACAGCGTAGGTCCCATGGTTACAACTAACCTTAAGAAGAGTGAGATTACAATGCTCGTTTCCAATGCTCTCACTTATCTTACCTACGATATCGAGCAGACACATATGCCCTCAGACGGCAATTGGAGTTATGGCTACAATAACGCAGGCTCGGTTATTCTTGTTGACGATTGGAATCAGGTTCGCTACGACCTTGCCAAGTTTGTCTATGAGGAAAACGTTGCCGACTGATAGCAGTCTGCTGCAACGCTTAAGGCTAAATAAAGAACAGCAACGGCTGTCTTGTATTTCTGCAAGACAGCCGTTTTTGCATTTTGATTTGTGCATATTCAGCAGCTTTTTGCTTGACTGCCAACAAGACTGCGTAAGTATATAAAGACAAGAAAACCTCGTGAATATCAGTAGAAGCTTATAAGCAGCATTACTGATATCCACGAGGCTTTTAAGTCATATTGGACAGTGATTCTGATTATCAGACTAAAGCATTAAGTCTAAAGCACTATGTAATATAATATTCCAGCTGTGCGGGTACTGCATCTAAAGTAACAGCAGGAGAATTCATCTGGTTGATTCTGCCGTAAAGCTTTCCGAAAACAAGGGTTTTAGCTCCGCACTTAACGCTCATAAGACGTCCCGATTTAATATCGGGTCTGAATAATATATCCATAGCCGAATGTCCGGCGGTAAAGTGCCAGGGTTTGTCGGGCCGTTCCTCCTTGCCCTCAGCCTTTACAGAAGCGAATTTGTGTACCTCTCCGTCAAGAAAGTAGCAGTTGCCAGAGGCGAATTCCGAGTTTCCTATTCCGCCTGAAAGGCACATTGCAAACTGCCTGCCATCAATCTCGACGTCGCAAAAAAGAGAGTGATAGTATGTCTTTTCTTTGAGGACATACCTCTGCCAGTAGAGAAGTGCGCTTGTGTCCTCATATGTCATATTGTACTCAGCTCCGCCGCAGCGAACAACGCCCTTAACCTTCATTGCAGGCTGAAATCTCTTTAGGTAAAAGCCCTTGTCAAAGCGGTTTATGGGCATCAGCACATTGAAGCTCTCCTCAATTGAATCAAGAAGCGATAGATTTATGTAAAGGGTTTTGTCCCTGCAGAAGTCAACATATTCACAGCGGATATATCTGTTAACAGCGGTGTTTGAAAAATTCATTCCGACCCTTGCGTCCGTAAATGTAACATCGCCGTTTTTACTGCTTGCAGGCATAGAAAGCCCACCGAAGGACATATATTTTTTAAGGGTGCGGTGGTCAATAACTCCTGTATTGCGGTCGTAGATAACAGCAGTTACCTCGCCTGTGATACCGCTTTCGCCAATTGAGAGATACACCGTAACATCTTCGTTTTGTATGAGGTAGCTGTCACGCTCGTTTAACTGAAAACGGTTTTTACACATCCCCTTGTCAAGCAAAAACATCGGACTTCTGCTCCAACCGCAGTTTTTAACCGAGCCCATTTCGCTGAAAACAGGTGTCTCATTCTTAATTTCGATTTGCACGAGTATCACTCCCTTCGTAAAAGCTTAGTAAAAATGACATTTATCATTTTAATTATACATTATTTGAGCTTTAATTCAATACCTTTGAAGAAATCTGTAAATTACTTTTGGATTTTGTCGGTGATTTTATGAAGTATTTGTTGTCGTTTTCTCTGATTATTTCTATACTTTTTACCTTTTGCGGATGCAGGCGTGTAATTATTTCCTCTGCAGACGAGCTTACATCAAGAAGCTGGCAGTGTGAGACCTCAAACGGTATGAATGCGAGTCTTGAATTTGACGGAGACTTTGCAAGCTTTGAAGTCCGCACAGCGTCTCAAGACGAGATATGCAGGGTAGCTGGTGCACTTTCTGTAGACAAAGAAAGGTTTTACATAACCTCAGACGAATTTGCATCAACCTACACATTTTCTTATCAGGTGTTCAAGGATAGAGCGGAAATCACCTATAATGACTGTACCCTTACCTTTACCCTTGACGGTTATAGCGCCGAGAACGAAACCGAATAACCCTCAAAAGAAATTGACCCGACCCCCAAAAGTTAGACCCAAAATCTAACTTATGGAGGTCGGTATTT
>JBJEOT010000037.1:0-2216 GCA_051880855.1 Ruminococcus sp. | reverse complement strand
CAGGAAACCGGAGCTGTCACATCCGTTTTGCCTGTGTGTGATTCAGATGAGTGTTGCAAAAACTATGTGATACTTGCAATTCCACTTTGTGTGTGCTAAACTACTTGTGCTTTCCATTTTTCTTTTTTCATTTTTTAATCCTCCGTTTGTTTTTATTAAGTTTGACCGGCAGGTCACCTCAATTCTATCACAAACGGAGTTTTTTTGTTCATCGGTTAACCTCTTTTGAGCCACGCGACTATCGCGTGGTTTTCGTTTTACAAAAATACCCGACACATAAGGCTGTGTCGGGTATTTTTGCGTCTGTGGGGAAAGATATATTTGCCTTGCTGTTTGTTTATCTACCTGAAAACTATGATTTTTTCAAAGGAGACAATATGACTCAAAAACGCAAAATTTATCTCCTCTGGGGGATTCGCATATTCGCTCTGGCGGTAGTTGTCACGCCCATTGCCGACAGTCTTATCCCTTCTCCGCTTTGCTACATTTTAGTTGCCGCCGCCTTAATTATCGCTCTGCTTGTTGCTTACTTTATCATTCGCAACATATCCGTTACCGTTAAGGCAAACGAGGTAAAATACACCGCAGGCTCAATGTTCAGAACAGAAATCACCGTAAAGCTCGCCCATGTATCCTCCACAAGAAAATTCACCACACCTCTCACAAAAGCCATGAAGCTAACAAACTATGTACTTTACACCGACTATGCCTACTACCTTTTGCCCACCTTGAGCAAAGAAAAAACCGCAGAGCTTGAGAATGCTCTGCGGCTGCAATAGGAGAAAACTACATCTATATTATATTTCGTAACCGTCAACAGTGTCAGAGTATGCTTCTATGCCCTGTCTCTTAAAGACCGCTTCTGCTCTCTTTGCCGGAACATTGAGGTTTTCGAAGGTTATGTCATAGGAAGCAAGGTAGCGGTAATAATCGCGGATCTGCGAGCCTACGGTTTCGGTTTCGTCATCATCGTAGTAGTTCTCGCAGAAGTATCTGTACTCGCTGACTATGGTATTCTCTGCCTCGGTCTTGTCGTTTACAAGCTCCTCCAAATAGGGAACGGCACTCTTTGAAAGGTCATAGAGAGCTTCTTCACCCATCCAGCTGATTTTGCCTTCCTTGTACCACTTAACATTGTACTTTGCAATTATTGCGTCGGTATTTGCAAAGGAAAGAACCAAGTACATAACAAGCAAAGCGGTGAGCGCTGCGCTCCAAAACTTGAATTTCGGAGCCATAACCTTGACAAAGGCTACGATAACAAGTATTGCAAGGACTACCGTAAACCAAAGGGTATAAATTCTCTTGTGAGTCAGTCCGTATGCGGAGGTATACATAAACATCTTGGAGATACAGATTGAAACCAGCATAATCGAGCAAAGAGAAAGCACCGTAACAACGGCTTTAACTCCTGCGCCCGGGTGGCCGTTCTCTTTCTTTCTGCAGAAAAGCAGAGTGAGAATAATCATTGCAACATTGATTGAGACTACGGCGCAAAGCTCAAAGAAGCCTTGTCGGGCATATTCGGCATAGGTGTAGTCGGCAGGCAGTATATTGCGGAAAGCGCCGATGAAGTAAGCCATCTGCGAAAAGAAGTAGGTGAGATAGAGCAGAATTACAGGGACATAAACGGTGGTGACAATTATAGAATTAACCTTTGCCGCTCTGCCTGTTTCAAAAGTATCTCTTGCCTTAACGCTTTCTTTAGAGCGGGAAGCCGAGAGGAACACGCTGAAAATCAACATTCCAACAGGAACCGCCAAAACAACGTGCCATACAAACTCAAGGGCTCTTTCGACAATATCGTCACCCAAAAGCTGTCTGAAGCTCTCGTCTGAAGAAACAAGAAGCATTGCGATAACCGTAGTGATGGGAAGGGCAATTACAAGACCTATTAAAACATAGCGAAGAATCTTCCGCTTTGAGTCCATGGCAGGCTTGATTATAGCCAACGGCATTGTGGGGAAATAATGAACGGGTGCTACAAACACAGACTTAACAAAATCATAGAGGAAGGTCTGTCTGAAGTGAGAAACCTCCGCGCAGGAGTAGTAAGTCCACATCATAAGCCCGAGGAACATAAAAAGCACTCCCCAGCCTTTTAAGGTGCTGTTATCCGACAGAATAAAGCTCACGGGATAAGCCGCCAGGGCAATAAGAGAAATTACATTTCCGGCTTTCAGCTTTGCTCCTTCACAAAGTGCGAAGATAAGCAC
>JBJEOT010000036.1:0-36085 GCA_051880855.1 Ruminococcus sp. | reverse complement strand
ATATGAGCCTTAACTCCGTCAAAATTCTTGAAGAAAAGCATATGTCTGAGCATATTAATCTTGTCGTATCCGATGGTCTGGCGGCTGTATCTTGCTCTGAACACCTTCATATTTGCCTCTGAGGACGCCATAGCTGCTACACCTGAGCCGGGGAAAGTAATCTTTGAAGTTGAGCAAAAAATAATAGGTAAATCCTGTGAGCCGATTTTCTCACATTCAAACATAAGGCTCAGGAGAGTATCGCCCTTATCGGCAATATCGTGAACACAGTAGGCATCGTCCCACATAATACGAAAATCCGGTGCTGCAGGCTTCAAGGCTGCAAAACGGCGTACAGTTTCATCAGAGTAAGTTATGCCCTGAGGGTTGGAGTACTTGGGAACACACCAGATGCCCTTGATTGAAGGATCTGAAGAAACAAGCTTTTCGACAATATCCATATCGGGGCCTGACTCGGTCATAGGAACGGGAATCATCTCAAACCCGTAGTACTCGGTAATTGCAAAATGACGGTCATAGCCGGGTACGGGACAAAGGAATTTTCTGTCTTCAACATTAATCCAAGGTGTGCATCCCTCTACGATAGGCTTGGTCATCATACAGGAAATTGTGTCAAACATCATATTAAGGCTTGAGTTACCGCCTACCATCACCTGTTCGGGATGAACCTGCATACACTGAGAGAAAAGCTCACGGCAAGAAGGAAGTCCGTCAATAAGTCCGTAGTTGCGGCAATCCAGTCCTGACTTGGTTTTACAGTCGTGGCTTGAGTTAACGATGTCAAGCATTCGAACAGAGATATCAAGCTGCTCAGTACAGGGCTTTCCGCGGGACATATCAAGGTTGAGGCCCATTGAAGCAAAATTTTCGTACTGTGCTTTCAGAGATTTCAGCTCCTCTGTAAGCTGGCTTTTTGACATTTCTGAATAATACAATTTGCTCACACTCCATTTTGTAAATTCATTATTAGTAATATATGCTGTAAATATATTAAGCTGTGATAAGTTTTTTGCAGGATTTAGCACTAAATCTTGCACGCTTTTCCTAAAAGCAACCCGTTGAAAACAACGGGCTGTTGAAAAGTTATTAGGTTTTTGAAAATTAAATCAGGGTTAATAGTACTTATAATATCCGTACTGTCCCTTAGAATACTTCTTCTCGTTTGCGGAGCAGCCGACCTTGATGAAACCTAAAATCTGGCTGTCTGCAAGCTTGATACTCTGTATAGTCTTTTCAATATCTCCGTGAGTTGTGACCTTTTCTCTGACAACAACTACATAACCGGCGATATGCTCCTTGAGGAGAAGTGCATCGGTAACAATGCCTACCGGAGGAGAGTCGATGATAATGTAATCATAGACTTCCTTTAGATTATTGAGCAAGGTATCGAAATACGACGAAGCGATAAGCTCTGAGGGGTTTGGAGGGATAGAGCCAGCTGTAAGAACATCAAGACAAGGGAGAACATCGCGGTTGAGTACCTCGTCAAGTGATTTGAACTTACCAATAACCTCAGAAAGACCTGCGGAATTCTGAAGCTTCATAAGGTTGTGAAGATTGGGGCGTCTTAAGTCGCAGTCAATAAGCAAAATCTTCTTGCCCATCTTAGAGAAGGAAATCGCAAGATTTGCGGTTGCTGTGGACTTACCCTCACCCTTTGACCAGCTTGTGACAACAACTACTTTGCTTTCAGAAGTTGAAAGAGAGAAGAAAAGGTTTGTTCGGGCGATTTTGTAGCCTTCGACAATGGCGAATTTGCTGTCGCCGGAAATAACATTCTTGGACTTGTCTGTATACTTTATCTTTTTGTTCTTGCGTCCGATTTTCATTTTCTCTTTGCACCGCCTTCCAATTCAAAGTCGATAATTTCTGCAAAGACTGGAATGTTGTACATTTTGTAGAGGTCATCATCAGGCTTGATAGTGGTGTCGATTATCTCAAGAATAATAGCTATGAGAACAGACACAATGAGTCCGCCCACAAAGCCAAAGACAGCATATCGTGTTTCATTAGGAGACGAATGAGTTGAAGGTGCGGAAGCAGGGCGTCCGAAGGTTACTGCCTCACCGCCTGTGTAATACTTCTTAAATACCTTAGGAGCAGCGTTGCGGATAGCATTAGCGGTATCTGCACAAACCTGACCGTCCTGACCTGTTACTGAGATAGACAAAATATTTGACTCAGACACGCTGGAAATCGAAACGCTGTAGCCTGCAGGGATTATCTCAAGCATCTCCTCAGAATATCTGAAAACAACCGAGCAGTGAGCAGCAAGGTCGGTTGAAGCGTTGATTGATCCTGAAGCAAACTTACTTGTATCATCGTCAGCTGACGCATCACTTTGTGTATTCGCGGTATAGAGAATGCATATCATAGAGCTGGCAGAGTACTTTTTGGGTATAAAGTTGTCAGCATAGATATATGCTCCGAGAGCAGCAACAACGGAAATAATGATAATCAGCTTAATGTGTGCCAAGAGCATCTTAAGAATATCATTAATTGTCAGATCTCTCAAAATACCATCTCCTTTGATGTTTATCAAACAAGAGTAAATTCTGTGTTAAGATTTATTGTATAGTAAACAGATAGGTTTTTAATTCCAAATTAGAATTATTGATAATAATTTATCGTTTGGCAGAAATTTAGCCTAAAATACTGAGGAGAACACCTGCTGCAACAGCTGAGCCGATAACACCTGCAACATTGGGTCCCATTGCGTGCATCAAGAGGAAGTTTCCGGGATTCTCCTGCTGACCGACCTTGTTGGCAACACGGGCTGCCATGGGAACTGCAGAAACACCTGCAGAGCCGATAAGAGGATTGACCTTACCTTTTGTAAATACATACATAAGCTTACCGAAGAGCAAACCGCCTGCTGTACCCACAGAGAAGGCTGCAAGGCCAAGGGCAACTATACCCAGAGTCTTGAGTGTGAGGAAAACCTCGCCTGTGGCGGTTGCACCGACTGTAACACCAAGGAAGATTGTAATTATGTTCATAAGCTCGTTCTGAGCGGTCTTGAAGATTCGGTCTACAACTCCGCTTTCCTTGAAAAGGTTGCCGAGCATCAGCATGCCTACCAAAGGTGCCGCGCTGGGAAGAAGAACAGAACAAACAATAGTAACGATTATGGGGAAAAGAATCTTCTCAAGCTTTGAAACAGGACGAAGCTGCTGCATAACAACAGAACGCTCTTTCTTGGTAGTGAGAAGCTTCATAATGGGAGGCTGAATAATAGGAACAAGAGCCATATAGGAGTAAGCGGCAACTGCGATAGGGCCTAAGAGCTCGGGAGCAAGCTTAGAGGTAACATATATGGCTGTCGGGCCGTCTGCACCGCCGATGATTCCGATTGCGCCGGCTTCCTGATTACTAAAGCCCATAAGTGTAGCACCTATGAAGGTGATGAAAATACCAATCTGTGCGGCTGCTCCGAGGATAAAGCTCTTGGGATTTGAAATAAGAGGGCCGAAGTCGGTCATACATCCGATACCCAGGAAGATAAGCGGAGGATATATTCCGAGCTTAACGCCTTGGTAGAGGTAATAGAGAAGTCCGCCGTTGGTGGGGACATTATAATACGAAACGCCGTTAAGTACGGTGGTGGCGTAGTTAGCCGCCTCTCCCCCATGCTCTGCGATATAGGTTTCTACGGGAACAAGCTCTGTAGAGGGAGCAGCCATAATGGGAGGATATAGGTTAACGATAAGCATACCGAACGCAATAGGAAGAAGAAGCAAAGGCTCGTACTGCTTTTTGATAGCAAGGAAAAGGAGAAAACAAGCAATAGCCACCATGGCATAATTCTTCCATGTAAGGGTAGAAAGACCTGAGTCAAAAAAGAGCCCCTTCAATGAATACAGAAAACCTTCAAGAATACTCATCAGCCCATAAACCTCCTTGCAAAGATGTTATCGTTAAGACCTGCATAGGACCACTCATTGCGCTGAGTTGAGGAAACTCTGCGGATACCGGTTACTCTGTGAGGAACGCCGCTCTCTGCATAATAAGCCTCTACTGCGGCGGAAATAACAGCAACAACAGCAAGGTCAACGGAGTCGTCTGAAGGAGAAGTAACAGCCACAGCATGCACCGGAGCTTCGGAGGTGATTTTCTCAGCTTTTGTTTCTTCAGGATTTCTTTTTCGATTTTGCACCGAAGAAACAATTGTAGAATAGAGCTTGATGATGCCGATAAGCAATAAAAGCATACCAAAGACAACAGCCACGCCTGTGATTAAGATATTGAGGGATTGATTGCTCTCAACCTGAGCTGAAAAAATATTCATAAAAAAGCCTCCGATAAACGGTATATTGGTGGGTTTGAATGCCATATTACACCATTATGACATATATACATATTTATTTTATACTTTTTTCCCGGATAATTCAAGAGAAAAAACGAAAAAACCGCCGATTTTTTCGACGGTTTTCGAGAAAGAGTATATTTACTGAATTGCTAAATGAATTCAGGGTTATTTTCAAATATTCCCTATTATCGGCAGGAAATGTAACAAATTTGCTTCTAACTTCAGTTATAAAGTACTTAGTTCTTAATCATAAATACCGCGGCGGTCTGAAGCATTGTTATCTGACAGGCTTACCCATCAGAGAATTATGCAGATAAGTCCGTTACAGCCGTCGTTAATTATTTTCTCAACGGTTTCACAAAGCTTGCGTCTTGCATCTGCCGGCATTCGGTAGAGCTTCTGCTGAAGTCCCTCATTTACAAGCTCGTTGACAGATTTGCCGAAAATATCGGAATCCCAAATCTTCACAGGATCTTCTTCGAATTCCTTGAGAAGATATTTTACCAAGTCCTCGGACTGCTGTTCTGAGCCTACTAAAGGCGTTACCTCGGCAAAGGTTTCTATTCGCATCATATGCACAGAGGGTGCAGAGGCTTTGAGTTTGACTCCGTATTTGCCTCCCTGCTTGATTATCTGAGGTTCTTCAAGCTTAAGCTCCTCCATAGTAGGCATAACAATTCCGTATCCGTTATCAAGGACATCTGTATATGCCTTTGCAATACGCTCATAGCGGCTTTGCTTTTCGCTGAGAGTTGAAAAGCTCTTAAGAAGCGCCTTTTCATCGGGAATATCAAGCCCTGTTTCTTCGGTAAGCACCTTGAAGAACAGCTTTGAATCAAGGATTACATCTATCTCTGCCAAACCCTTGCCAAGGTCAATCAGAGATAGCCTTGAGGCTTCTATGTATTCATTTTTGCAGATTAACTCCGCTATCTGCTGTACTTCTCTAAGCTTCTCTAAGTTACCCGCAGCTGACTTGATTTCCGAGAAAATGCTCTGCTTGAGCCAATGGTCTTTATTAAGACTTACAACCCAGGAGGGTATGTTGAGCTTAATCTCCCTTATGGGAAATTCAAAGAGAATTTGTGCGAGAATCCGCTTTATCTCAAGCTCTGTAAGCTCCAAGCAGGACAAGGGAATTACAGGCACCGTATACTTTGCGGCAAGCTCCGCAGCAAGCCTTTGAGTCTCTACTCGTTCCGGCTCAAATGAATTGAGCAGTATAACAAAGGGCTTATCTATTTCTTTGAGTTCTTTTACAACTCTCTCCTCTGCTTCAACATAGTCCTCTCTGGAAATATCGCTGATTGTGCCGTCGGTAGTGATTACAAGTCCTATTGTGCTGTGGTCGGTGATAACCTTTCTTGTGCCGAATTCTGCCGCCTTATCAAAGGGGATCTCTTCATCAAACCAAGGAGTCTTAACCATTCGCGGAAGGTCCTCTTCCATATAGCCGATGGCACTGTCAACAATATAGCCCACGCAGTCGATCATTCTGACAGAGAGCTTTACATTATCTCCGAGGTCGATATCCACTGCATCCTCAGGGATAAATTTAGGCTCGGTAGTCATTATTGTTCTGCCGGCTGCTGACTGCGGAAGCTCGTCGGTTGCCCTTTCGCGCCTGAATTCATCGCCTATGTTAGGGATAACCAATGTATCCATAAATCGCTTTGTGAATGTGGATTTGCCGGTACGCACAGGACCTACTACACCGATGTATATGTCGCCTCCTGTGCGTGTGGCTATATCCTGATAGATATTTCGCTGTTCCATTATTTTGCCTCCACCTGTTTCTTAAATTTAGTATAGTGTATGATACCGATAAAAGTAATATGACAAGCTGACTTAATGATACGAACAGCTTAGCGGGAAATGAGAAGCATTGTGTTTTCTGAGAGAGTTTCGCCCTCTAAGGCGTTATCCTCGCAAAGAGTGTTTACCTCTGCACAGTAGTTTTTGGCTATGTCCCAAACGCTCTCTCCCTTTGAAGCGTAGTACAATATCAAGGCGCAGTCGCTTGAAAGCTCCTCTTCACCGATGTTTTCTACTGATATTACCTCTCTTAAAGTCTGGGCATCGCTGAGAGTTGCCTTCAGGCACAGCTCCAGCCGAAGTTCCATATTATTTCCGTCGGACAGTCGGTAGCTGACAGAGGATACCTTGCAGGAAGCGTCGGATACATTCATAAAAGACTTGCTCAGCATCTCGTCGTGCTGATAGTCTGCCTGCCGTTCCACAGACACAAGCTCACCGTTTTCGGTAATACCAAGGATACAGACATTAACCTTACCGCTCATATGAAGGGTTTGATTGTCTATGCGAGCATCAGCGGAAGTATCCTCGCAGAAAATATCGAGAATCTTTTGAAGAGGCTCTTCGCCTAAGGATAAGGCGGCTTTTGCCACAGTATTGACTGTAACGGGATTTATATCTGCCAGAAGACTTATGTTGTCTGAAGATATATCCACTGGATATTTGGTAGAATAGGCGTCACAGATATACTCAGCTTTTTCGCATTTGTAGCCCATAAGTGTTGCCGAAAGCTTTGCATCAACGGTTATTATCGGCTCAGAGGTTACTGCTTCGGTTTTAAGAATAACCTCGTGGCTCATAACATCAAGCGAAACCTTACGGATGTCTGTGTCGCTGTCCCCGCCTGCAATTGTCTGAGAAAAAGGAAAAACATAGGTAAACTGCTCGACCTCGCCTGTTTTTGCATCACAGATGTAGAGAAGCCTCAAGGTTAGGTCACCCTTGATGACAGTGCGTTCACCGGTTTGCTTGCAATCGACAAGGTTTGCAGAGAGCTCGCTTCTGACAATTGACTCAGCAGGCGATTTTGAGTGGAGATTGACGCTGTCGCTGACAGAAAACTCATCCTGTGAGAATTCGGTAAGGTTACATACAGGGGCTGATTTTGTATTGACCTGAAGGTCTGTGCTGTCATCACAGGTGAAGACATCGGTGTCGGTTTTTGACAGCACTTTTGCGTGCAGCGAAAAAGCGCCGTGGATTGTGAGTCTTCTGGGAGTCAGCGCACGGCAGTTCAGATATTCGGGCTTTGCATAGGTTTCTATGATATTCTCGCCTATATCGCCGTTTACGGGAAAGCTTGCAGAGAAAGGCAGGCTCTGCTCACAGCATCTGAGAGTATTTTTGTCGGAATCGCAATATAACACACAAATGACAGAAGCGCCGTCTACACGAAGCTGACCGGCAGAAAGAGAGCGCGTGAAGATTTTGACTATGTGGGAGCATTTGAGAATCTTCTCAATATCTGCACAATAATCCGGCAATGTGAAGTCAAGGTCAATAGCTTGCTGAGATACTGTGTCTAGAATTTCTGCTGCGGTTTGGATTTTTCGGCATTTTAGGTTGTAGTCCATATTTTTTCTCTCCTTTTGTAATCTACAACAGTTTATTATTTTAGATGAAGAAATATGAGTAATTTGATAAAAATTCTGAGAGTATTTCAGGCAACAAAAAAAGAACCGATACAGCAGAAAGAAGCCGTATCGGTTCTGTAAATCAGTTAGGATATAGGATATAAGTATTAGATTAGATGTAGAAAGCTTCGCCGATGGGTGTATCAACGGCAATGTTTGCTACCCACTTCTGAATAGCTGTTGCGTCCTTTACATTAACCTGTGTGTTTTTGTCTGCATCTGCACAGATTACCTCTTCGTCAGTTGCGAATATCTCGATGTTTGCAACAACCTTCTGAACAAGGGTTGCATCCTTAACATTGACTGTACCGTTGAGGTCTGCATCACCGAGATAATAAACCTTGTTTGTGCCTGATTCTGTGGGAATGGGTGCAAGAGAAGTAGGCTCCTGAACAGTTGTTGTAGGCTCCTGAGCAGGACTTGAAGGCTCCTGAGCGATAGTTGTAGGCTCAACATCGGGTGTTGTGGGTGTGGGAGTTGTGCCGCCGGAATAAAGCTTGCCGATACGGGCAAAGGGAACTGTGATAAAGTCCTCATCACTCTTCTCACGGCTGTTGTTCTCCTGTGAGTTGCCGCTGTCGTCAAGTTGAGCATTGTCGGTCATTGCAAGGTCAGCGGGAAGGCAATCCATTGCAGATTTACCCAATGTTGTAACAAGCATAATACCGATACCGTTGTTCTCAACATCGCTCTTGGTAATTCCAAGCGCTGAATACGGAATAGAAACCTCATAGAAGAAGTCCATATCATTGCTCTTGTGTCCCATTTCTTTGAAGTTAACCCAATCAGCCGAAGAATCAACGATATCACCGGGTACACGGTTGTTGTAATATCCGTATCCTCCATTGATACCGTTTATTTCCGTGCTGAGGATGCCTTTACCGTAGTTAAGGGAAATCTTGGATGTTGAACCGTCAAGAATTTCTTTTGGATTTAAGCCGGAGCTGTTGCCGGCGTATACCCAAGGGCCGTGTGATCCGTTAGTGCTAAGGGCGATAAGTCTATTGAAGCTGTTGCCGAAGGTCATACCGGAATTCCAGATAGTACCGCCGCCGATAAGTGCTCCGTTGTTGCCGATTGCAGAATCTGCTTTTCCCGTATCAACTGCGATAAAGATGGGGAGATTCTGAGTCTGCCAAAGAATACCCTGTGACAAGGGATAGTCGTCGTTAGGTGCTACAATATCCTGAACATTTGTCATTTCCCACATAAGATATATGTTGTTATCGTCATATGCGCCGTAGAGTGCATAGAGGTCAATGGGGATTTCATACATTGAGTTAGGACGGTATACACGGGGATCATCGTTTGCAACGCCCTGTGCGATAAGCATTGAGGAGTCCCAATCGGAGATATTTCCGTCAATAGTGATTGTGGTATTCTTGCCGACCTGACCGTTAGGGTTCGTGCTGAAATAACCGCCGAGAGAAGTTCCGCTTGGAGCAGGCGGATTGTCAGTGTTAGGATTATCGGACTGAGTCGGTGAAGGATCGGTACCGGGCTCTGTGGGCACAACAGCGCTGGGATCATAAGTACTCCACGAGTCTGCTGACATATCATAGATGCTGCTGCCACCGGGATATGTAAGGTCATCAGTCTTTGAGCTGCCGTTATTGAAGATAACATTAGTATAGGATACATCGGGTGTGTAAGAATAAACACCGTTGCCTACTGCAGTCATCTGAACACCGGGCCAGCCTGCATTTTCGTTGCCGGCACCGCCTGAACCGTTCCACATATAGCAGTTAGGCGTACCGTAATTCGAGTTTACTTTGACATAAACTGTGTCTCCTGCTGCGAATACTGTCAAACATGTTACAACAGTTGCAATCATAAGAACAGCAACGAGCAGAACGGAAATGAACCTGTTTCTTGTTTTCATTTCAAAAATCCTCCGTATAATTCTATACTATATCAGTACCTTATTATGGTAACAAATAAAAAAACAAAATTCAAGGTAATTTTTGATAATTACCAACACAAAGAAAAAATTTTGCCATTTGATAGCACTAAAGTATCCATTCAGAAGAATATCCGGCAAAAAAAGAAGGCGGCTTCTAACCACCTTCTGCTATGTTTACTGAGCTTCTTTTGGCTGCTTTTTGATGCCGTAAAGCTTTCTGAGAATAAAGGATATGAACTTTGGGTTTTCAATAAGTACGATTTTCAACAAACTCGCCTCCTGAATATTAAAGAGAGTATGATTATGGTGATTGCCGCTACAACGACTACAAATTCGTATGGCAGACAGCTTGCTACCAAAAGTCCCGCAGCAAAGGATATTAAACAGGCAGGAGATTTGTGTCTCATCATCATCACCTCTGAGATATACTATGACTGAATCTAAAATGTGTGAAAGGTTTTTTGCCGCAGCGAAAAAAGCAAAAGCCCCCTCAATAGAGGGAGCTTAAAAGCTTTTGAATGTTAATTAGCGGGTATAAATGTACCGATTGGCGTATCCACAGCAATACCTGCACAATGCTTTTGGATAGCTGTTGCATCCTTGACATTGACATCGCCGTTTCTGTCGGCATCAGCGCCGAGCAAAGCGGTATCTGTAAGTTTCTCTATGCCTGCTGTATGCTTCTGAACAAGAGTTGCATCCTTAACATTTACTACATTATTCATATCTGCGTCGCCGAGATAGAAGCCTTCTTCATCGGGCAATGTTGCGTCGGGAGTTGTGGGCTTTGTTTCAGGCTTTGTCGAGGGTTCGGTTTCAGGCTCAGTGGGAGGAATGACAACCTCGACAGCCTCGCCGATTGTAAGCTTCTTTTCTGATGAAACTGTTGTACCGTCTGCATCGGTAACTTTTACTGAGAGAGTATATACGCCCTTTACATCGGGAGTAAACTCAACAACATTATTCTCAGCTGTAACGACGCTTCCGTTAATCTTATACTCGTAGGTATAGGGTGCTGTGCCGCTGAAAGCCTCGGCTGTAATACTTACAGTAGAACCAACGCCCTGTGCACCTGCCTTATCAGTGCCGAAGTTAACCTCTAAGGGAGCTTTAGTGATAACGGTATCGCTGAGGAGCTTACCGATTCTTGCAAGAGGAACTGTGATATGATCTGCATCCTCTTTCTCGTGAGATGATGAGGATTCAAAGCTATAAGGAACATCTGCGTTATCAAGGACAGAGGGGTCATGAGGAAGTGTGTTCATTGCTGAAGTACCGAAGGTATTGACAAGCATTGCGCCTATGCCCTGCTCTTCAATGTAAGTTCTATCAATTCCAAGATGCTCAAGGGGAATTGCAACCTCGTAGATAAAGCCTGCGTCCTTCTTGTAGCCCTCGTCCATAAAGTCAATCCAAGCGGAGTTGGGTGAATAGGTATCGCCGATTGTACGGGAACCGCCATAGCCGTTGATTCCGATTATTTCGTCAGAGAAGGTACCGTAATCCCAGCCGATTTTGAAGCCGTTTCTGTTGAGCACTCCGGGATCATTGGTGGGTCTGCCGATATTGATGGACTCTGAGTAATTGAAGAAGCCTTCATCATCAAGGGGAATAATAGCTGCACCGCCGTTGGTGTTTGCTGAGTCAAAGGCAATAAAGGTATCGATGTTGGTGTCAAAGCTGAGTTTGCTTTCCCATACAGATGCAGACTCAATCCATGTGTTGGTCTTTGCATCAAGCTCACGGGCCTTTCCGTCAGCGTGCTTTTCGGGGTCAACGCTCAAAAGGATATACATGGGAAGTCCGGGATTCCAGATTGAGCCGTTGGGCTTCTGAGCGGAGAAGATACTTGAGCCGCCCAGAATTTCGCTGACATTTGCCATCTCCCACATAAAGTAGAGATTTGCATCGTCCCATGCTGCGTAGAGAGCATAATCGTCAACAGAGCGCTCGTGGATTGAAGAGGGCCTGTAAACACGGGGATCATCGTTTGCAACACCCTGTGCTATAAGCATAGAAGAATCCCAATCGGAGGGATTGCCGTCAACGGTGATGCCTGTGCTGTATTTACCGAGCCGGAAGTCGGGGTTAGTTGCATAATATCCGCCCAGCGCAGGGGTTGTGTGACCGTCTGAAGCAGATTCAAAAGTAGTTTCTGTTGGGATAAAGGTTTTGCGGAAAGTAAGTGTTGTAGTGGTTTCTGCATCTTTATCGTTTTTAGCTTTAAGGGTGAGGGTTATGTCGCTGTTGCCGATTTTGCCCTCGCCGACTGTAATTGTTGTGCGGTTTGTATAGGGAATCTCTGAGCCGCCGTCGACCGAATATGTGCCTGAGACTGCGTTTTTAAGGTCGATATCAACATTGATAGTCTCAGTGCTGAATTTTGTACCGCTCGGTGTATAAGCAAAGCCGTAAGGGAGAGAATCGGGTTTGCCGTAATCTACCCAGCAAAGGTCGGATGTCAGGAGCTTGCACTGGCCTACCTTAAGAGTCAGACCGGTCTGCTCAGGATATTTGCCGTAGGCGGGGTCTTCCTTTTCAAGTCCGTTTGTGAAGATAATACTCTCGGACTTATACGTTGAGTCAAAGGTGATGTAATAATAGCCGGACTTTTCATCCTTGCTCATAAGCTCTCCGGGCCACTCAGCGTTTTCCTTTGTGCCGTAAGCGTAGCAGTATACTGTGTCCCAATTAAACTCTGAATTATCAAAATATACAATAGAAGCGCCGATAGGACTGTCAGTCTTAGTATATGTATAATCGGCAGTTACAGTATCCGTACCGTCTGTAGCACTGAGAGAAAGACTGAAAACATCTCCTGCCTTGCCGTCTGCACCGATAGTAATTATAGCTCCGTCTGTAAAGCTGACAGGCTCGGAGCCATTGATAGAATAGGCAGCAGAGACAGCCTCGGAAACGCTGAGGGTAATGTTAAGTGAGCCGACAAAGTCACAGCTGTCAACATTTGCACGGACACTGAGTCCTATACCGGTAAACTCTGTCCATGAGAGTTCCCAGCACTCATTACCGTAGCTGTTGTTGCCGGCGGACTTACCTACAACACCGAGCTTTCCGTCACCGGGCCATCTGAGGTTAACTGTTTGGTGAGGATTTGAAACGTTCTCCGAACCTCCGTCGTTGATGTTAAAATCGCCGATAGAAGATGTTGCGGTAAAGGAATAGATGTTGCCTGAAACAAGAGTAAACTTCTTGCCCGGCCATGATGTTGAGTCTGATGTTCCCCACCAATGGATGTAAATGTCGTCGTTCCAATCAGCCGGCTTTTCAAAGTAGATAGTCTCACCTGATAAGGCGTTAGCTGTAAGCACACCGCTTGTTACAAGCAGAGAGCACGCTGAAACAAGCATCATTACAGCTAAAATCAAGCTTATCAGTCGGTTTCTTTTCTTCATTATAATACCTCCGTATATATCCGCAAATATAATAATCACGAATATCATATTTTTTATAATTTTACCATAACATTACTTATATTACAATAATTTTAGAAATCTCAAGAATTTTTTGTAAAATTGCACACAATAGGTTTTTCTTATTTGGTAAAAGTGTATTGTCCTTTTTTGCTATTGAAATTTACTTTTCCTGTTGATATAATCATAGCACGGAAAGGGTGAGAAGAATGAGAACTATCACCGTAAACAAAAACGACAGCGGTCAGAGGCTGGATAAATTCCTCTCAAAGCGCTTCAAAACTATGCCAAGGTCGCTGATGTACAGATACATTCGCACCAAATACATCAAGCTAAACGGCAAAAAATGTTCTGCTGACGATGTGCTTGCCGAGGGCGATGTTCTGACTTTATACATCAAAGACGAGTTTTTTGAGACAATGTACGATGAGTACGAATTTATGAAAGCTCCTGACAAGTTAAACATCATCTATGAAGATGAAAACATAATCATTATTGATAAGCCTGAAGGCTTACTTGCTCACCCCGATAAGACATATCATTTTGACTCTGTTGTCGCAAGAGTACAGCATTACCTTTACAAAAAAGGTGAGTATGATCCTAAGTCAGAAAATTCCTTTGCACCTGCTGTCTGCAACAGACTTGACAGAAACACAGGCGGCCTTATTATTGCCGCTAAGAATTCTGTGGCTCTCAAGGGAATTAACGCCTTGATAAAAGAAAGGCTGATTGAAAAGAGATACCTTTGCATTTGCGAGGGTACTCCAAAAAAGGATGAGGGAATACTTACAGGCACACTCACAAAAAATGAAAGCAAAAACAAAGTCTTTATAAATAAAAAGAATGTGGCTGACAACGAAAAGGTGAAAGAGATTGCCACAAGATACAAAGTACTTGACAAAAACGGACGGTACTCTTTGGTAGAGATAGAGCTTATTACAGGAAGAACTCACCAGATAAGAGCACATATGGCAAGAATCGGCTGTCCTCTTGCCGGTGACACCAAGTACGGCGGAAAACCACTGAGAATTAATGGGCACACAGGACAGGCACTTTACTCCTACAAGCTGAGTTTCGGCGATTTAGGGAATTCCGCTCTCGCCTACCTCTCCGGCAAAGAGTTTACAGCACGGAAGATTTGGTTTGCTGACAAGGGAAAAGTAAATATCTGATTGCTAAACCTTTGACAAACGGTGAAATCAAAACAGCTCTGAGAATACTAAGCTCTCACATACTTTTTGGCAGTAAATAATCCCCCTTAAGGTTGATTTATCTTCATCCGTAAGGGGGATCCGTTTAATATTCGTAATATTCGGTTTTTGCTCAACTTATTCGCAAGATTATTTCATACAAAGGAAAGCAGCCATTGTACCCCGCTTGCCGCCTGTTGCACGGTGGGACCAAAGCAGGTCGCTGCTGCAATTTGTGCAGAGGTCGCTGATTACAATATTTTTTTCTTTTACACCTGTGCGAAGGAGTAAGAGCTTATTTGCAAGGGCAAGGTCAACCATATATTTCTCCTCTTTTTCGGCCTTTGTCACAACAGAAGTGTTCCTGCCGAAAAGCTCAAAGAAATGCTCGGCACAATCCTCGGAAACCTCGTAACAGCACTTGCCCACAACGGGACCGATAGCGCAGACCAAATCCTTAGGGTCGGTGGAAAATTCCGTTTGCATTTTTCTTATAACGCTGCCTGCAATATCCTTCACGGTACCTCTCCAGCCGGCATGAGCCAAGGCAACGGCGTGAGTTTTGGTATCTACATAGAAAATCGGCGTGCAGTCTGCGTAGTAGGTAACAAGAGTAACTGCGGGGTCGTTAGTCACTAAGGCATCCACAGACAGCATATCCTTGGGTTTGTAAATTCCGACTCCTCTATTCTCCGCCGTTACTCTCCTGACCACGGCTTCGTGTACTTGAGCAGACGCTGTTAAAGACTCATAGGAAAAGCCTGCCGCCTTGCAGATTCGCTTATAATTCTCTCTGACATTTTCGTCACAGTCACCTCTGCCGAAGGAAAGGTTCATAGAGGCAAACTCACCCTGTGAAACTCCGCCGAGACGGGTAGAAAAAGCGTGATTTATGAAGGGAATCTCGCTGAGTCTCAAGAAGGTCAAGTAAGGTGTTTCGCCCCGGTGCAGGGTCATTGTATCGGATTGAAAATTCATAGTATCACTCCATTTGTTTTATTATACACCGAAATCTCTTGCAAGACAACAGAATTTGTGATAGAATTCTAAACAGAGTAGCTATGCTCTTTTGGAGGTCAAGATGTTTGGAAAAAAGAAAAAGCTTTTAGGCGTGAATATTGTACCCTCCTGCGATTACTGTCAGAATTGTATTGTTGAGGGCGGAAAAAACTTTTGCATAAAACGCAAGTCGATTAACAAGAAGGGAAAATGCTCAAGGTTTGACTACAATCCGGTTATGAGAAAAATCCCCAAGACCCCTTCTATCGGTAAATATGACGAATCGGACTTTATTCTATAAAAAAGAAAATGTAAAAAGCAGGAGCCCTTACCGGAAAATCGGTAAAGACTCCTGCTTTTAGTTTAGTGAGGAATCTACAATTTCTCAAGCTTTGCCGACACTTACACATAAAACAAAACTCAGTAAAATATATAGAAAAACCCTCAAAATCAGTTCTGATGAAATTCTGCGCTTAATAGTAGCTTGCAATATGGCGAAGCTTTTCGGTTGCTCTCTTGATGTGGCGAGTGACGGTAGAAGGATTGAGAGAATGAGCCTCGGCTATCTCCCGCATCTTCTTGCCGTTCAGATAATACTCCTCAATGCATACGCGCTGTTTGTCGGTAAGCTCAGATTCAAGGGCTTGATAGAGTATCTTCTTCATCTTCTTTCGCTTTTCGCAATTTGTATCACCGCATTGGTACTTTCTGTATGCGGCTAAATCAAGCAAAAATTCATCTGTTCTGAGTTTATCAAGCGACACATTCATTCTTCTCACCTGCTCTTTCGGCAAGGTAGGAAGCCGTGTGGATGCAATCATAATAAATCATACGCAGCCTCACGATGCTGTCAGCCAGAGTTTGTCGCTCGTTCTCCGGTGCTGTGAGTTGTTTTTCCTTAAGCCTTGCGATGTTTCTGAGAATAAGCTCTGCATCATCGCTGTACTCCTTGGACCATTTGAGATAATCCATCCTCATATTCCTTCTTTCATTTTCGATAATCTTCATCTCATAACAAATCGGGGCCTTATTCGTTAAAGTGACTGTGGGAAAATATCTCACGGTTATATACTAACATATTTTTGACTAAAAAGCAAGAATTTTCGAATGTTTGTTCTATTTTTTGAGATTTTTTAACCCGAAGCCTTGAAAGAGACTTCGGGTTTTACGCTGTATTTTAACATAATTTACATCTTTCCCTCAGAGGCAAAAGGCGAGATTTCTGCTTGTTTTGCATAGGATTGCAGGGAGAGCTTCTTCGAGAAAACCACACCCTCGTACTTCTGTTTAACATATATTTGTCCGGCGTACTCTTTTTTGCATTTGGGGCAGACAAAGTATGCCTTAAAGCATTTATTGTTCGATTTCCATTTGGATTTTTTGATGCATCTGACATTGCAATCGGGACAATCGAAGTACATCTTTGAGTGTTCGATTTGAGGACTATGAAGGTCGGTAATCACTTTGGTCTTGAAAGTGAGTCTGTTTAAGTACTCAGGGGCTGTTGCATCCTCGACAAACTCCTCGAAAACTTCGGTTTTGTATATCTTCTTAAAGCACTCAAGGCTCAGCTTCGCGTCACTTAAGGCTCTGTGTCGCTCGCCGGTTGTATCTACACCTACAAGGTTCGCAAAATCCACAAGGGAAATATGACGGTTATAACTGCCTACACCTGAGATATACTCGGAATATGACTGAAGGTCACAGTACCTTTTGAGAAAAGAGACAGTTTTTGACTCAAGAAAATAGTTGTGATTCTCAATCAGTGCGTTGAGGTCGGAGGTGCTCCAGGTCATAACAACGCTCTCCCCTATAAACTCCTCGAATTGCTTAATAACCGTGGGGTATTGATAGGGTGCAGATTTAATCTCTTCAAATGTGATGCCTGTGAGCCTTTCAACATAAGGATTAAGCTCGAAGGCAATTTGCGGTCTGACAAAGCTCTCGAAAGTGCCGGTAACATTGAAATCTTCGTCAAATTTAATTGCTCCGATCTCGAAAATTTCGTTGATATACTTCATCTTTTTCTTGCTGAAAGACGAATTCCATTCAAGGTCAAATATTACAAAACTCATTTACGGAATGCCTTCTTCATGCGCTGTTCCTTTGAAAGGATAGTTTTTCTCATACGCACAGACTCGGGTGTAACCTCGACAAGCTCATCGTCGGCTATAAACTCAAGGCATTGTTCGAGAGAAAGAACAGTGGGAGGAGTGAGCTTCAAAGCGTCATCTGAGCCGGAGGCACGGGTATTGGTCATATGCTTACGCTTGCAGACATTGACTGTCAAATCCTCAGACTTGGGGCTCTCGCCTACTATCATACCCTCGTAGACTTCTACGCCGGCACCGATGAAGAGTTTTCCTCTCTCCTGTGCCTGATACAGTCCGTAAGCGACGCTCTCGCCTGACTCATGGGCGATTAAGGAGCCCTTATGACGGGTTATAATCTCGCCCTTCGAAGGCTCATAGGAATCAAAAACGCTGTTCATAATACCGTTTCCGTTAGTATCTGTAAGGAATTCGGGTCTGTAACCCATAAGACCGCGGGAAGGAATTCTGAATTCGATATGAGTCATTGAGCTGTCGCGAGTGCCCATATTGACAAGCTCTGCCTTGCGGGCGCCTAATTTCTCCATAACTGCGCCTACATACATCTCAGGCACTTCAATCATCAGATACTCGATAGGCTCGCAGAGAACGCCGTCGATAACCTTGGTAATAACCTGCGGGCGGGAAACCTGGAATTCGTAACCCTGACGGCGCATTGTCTCGATAAGTATTGAGAGGTGAAGCTCGCCTCTGCCGGAAACCTTGAAGGTATCTGTTGAATCGGTCTCTTCAACACGAAGAGCAACATTAGTCTCTATCTCTCGAAACAGTCTGTCGCGGAGATTTCTTGAGGTAACAAACTTACCCTCTCTTCCGGCAAAGGGACTGTTGTTTACAATAAAGTTCATAGAAACAGTTGGCTCGTCAATCTTGATAAAGGGCAAAGGCTCCACCACATCTGCGGAACAGATTGTCTCACCGATATTGATATCGCCGATACCGCTGACGCAGACAATATCACCCACGGTGGCTTGCTCAGTCTCGACTCTGTTAAGGCCCTCAAATTCATAGAGCTTTGCAATCTTAACTTTTTTCTGAGTGCCGTCCTGCAGGCAAAGTGTTGCCTGCTGGCCTGCTTTCACAGTACCGCGCTCGACTCTGCCTATACCGATTCTGCCGAGATACTCATCATAGTCAATGTTGGAGAGAAGAAGCTGAAGTCCGCCGTCGGGATCGCCCTCGGGTGCGGGAATCTCCTCGATAATCTTCTCAAAAAGAGGAGTCATATCTGTGCCCTGCTCGTGGTAATCAAGCATTGCAAAGCCTTCCCTTGCGCTTGCGTAAACAACAGGGAAGTCAAGCTGGTCCTCATCAGCGCCAAGCTCGATGAAAAGGTCAAGGACTTCGTCGATAACCTCTTCTGGTCTTGCGCCCTGACGGTCGATTTTATTTACAACCACAACAACCTTCTTCTTAAGGCCGAGAGCTTTTTTAAGAACAAAGCGCGTCTGAGGCATACAGCCCTCAAAGGCATCTACAAGAAGCAGAACGCCGTCTACCATCATAAGTATACGCTCAACCTCGCCGCCGAAATCGGCATGGCCGGGAGTATCTACAATATTAATCTTTACATCTCCGTGCATAACGGCTGTGTTCTTAGAAAGAATTGTTATTCCGCGTTCGCGCTCTAAGTCGTTGGAGTCCATTACTCGCTCAGCTACAACCTCATTCTTGCGAAAAATTCCGCTCTGACGAAGAAGCTGATCAACCAAGGTTGTTTTACCGTGGTCAACATGGGCGATAATTGCTACATTTCTTAAGGCTTCGTTTCTAAACATAGATATCATTTCCTTATCGTTAATTACAGCTCCCGATTATATCACATTTTGACAAGAAATACTATGGTAAAATTATATGAAATTTATTAGTATAGTCCACAGTATATTAGAAATAGCTTAAGTGATTAATTCTTTACAATTCACCATATTTGTTATATAATAAACATATATTTGCATTATTTCAAAGGAGGTTTTCCCAATGGGATATACAATTGCAGAAAAAATAATCAAAGCACATCTGCTTGAGGGTAAAATGATTAAGGGCACAGACATTGCTCTCAAAATTGACCAGACTCTTACTCAGGACGCAACCGGCACTATGGCTTATCTTGAATTTGAGGCCATGGGTGTGCCCAGAGTTAAGACCGAGAGAAGCGTCGCTTACATCGACCATAACACACTTCAGACAGGCTTTGAGAATGCAGATGACCACAGATTCATTCAGTCCGTTTGCAAAAAGCACGGCATATACTTCTCACGCCCCGGTAACGGTATCTGCCATCAGGTTCATTTGGAGAGATTTTCAAAGCCCGGCAAAACCCTTATCGGCTCTGACAGCCACACTCCCACAGGCGGCGGTATCGGTATGCTTGCCATGGGCGCAGGCGGACTTGATGTAGCTGTTGCCATGGGCGGCGGTGCATACCACATCACCATGCCCGAAATGGTAAGAGTTAATCTTACCGGTAAATTACAGCCTTGGGTTTCTGCTAAGGATATTATCCTTGAGGTATTAAGACTTCTATCCGTTAAGGGCGGCGTTGGCAAAATCATCGAGTACGGCGGCGAGGGTGTAAAAACCTTAACCGTTCCCGAAAGAGCTACTATCACAAACATGGGAGCCGAGCTGGGCGCTACTACTTCTATCTTCCCCTCTGACGAGATTACAAAGAGCTTCCTTGAAGCTCAGGACAGAGCTGAGGATTGGGTTGAACTTTCTGCTGACGCAGACGCAGTTTACGACAAGGTTGTTGACATTGACCTCAGCACTCTTAAGCCTATGGCAGCTTGTCCTCACAGCCCCGACAACATCAAGACAATTGAGGAGATAGGTCCTCAGGAGGTTCATCAGGTTTGCATCGGTTCCTGCACAAACTCAAGCTACCTTGATATGATGAGAGTTGCTGCTATTCTTAAGGGCAAGACTGTTTCTCCCAAGGTTTCTCTTTCAATCGCTCCCGGCTCAAAGCAGGTATTCAATATGCTTGCACAGAACGGTGCTCTTGCCGATATGATTGCAGCAGGTGCAAGAATTCTTGAATGTGCCTGCGGTCCTTGCATCGGTATGGGCCAGTCTCCCAACAGCGCCGGCATTTCGCTGAGAACATTTAACAGAAATTTTGAGGGCAGAAGCGGTACTGCCGACGGTCAGATTTTCCTTGTTTCTCCTGAAACTGCCGCCGCATCCGCACTTACAGGTGTATTCACAGACCCGAGAACTCTAGGCGACGCTGTGGAAATTAAGCTTCCCGAAAAGTTCCTCATCAATGACAATATGATTATTGAACCTGCTTCTGTTGAAGAAATGGACAGCATTGAGGTTCTGCGCGGACCTAACATCAAGCCCTTCCCCACAACCAAACCTATGGAGGAAAGCATAGAAGCTTCTGTTGCTCTTAAAGTTGGCGATAACATTACCACCGACCATATTATGCCCGCAGGCGCAAAAATTCTTCCTCTGCGTTCAAATATTCCTGCTATTTCTCAGCACTGCTTCACAGTCTGTGACAAAGATTTTCCGGAAAGAGCAAAGGCTATGGGCTCTTCTATTATCGTAGGCGGTATCAACTACGGTCAGGGCTCATCAAGAGAGCACGCCGCTCTTGCTCCTCTTTACCTGGGCGTAAAGGCTGTGCTTGTAAAATCCTTTGCAAGAATTCACAGGGCTAACCTTATTAACGCAGGTATTCTTCCTCTTGAATTTGTAAACGAGAGCGATTACGACAAATTCTCTCTCGGCAATGAGATTGTCCTTCCCGATATCCGCACTATTCTTATTAACGGTGAAGATGTTGTTATTGAAAACAAAACCACCGGCGAGACTATCAAGGCAAAATGCGAGCTTACCGAGAGAATGAGAGACATCATTCTTGCAGGCGGACTCTTAAATTACACTAAGGAGCAAAATAATGGCTAAAATTCAGATGACAACTCCTCTCGTCGAAATGGACGGAGATGAAATGACCAGAATTATCTGGGCAATGATTAAAGATGAGCTTATTCTCCCCTTTGTTGATCTTAAGTCGGAGTACTACGACCTTGGACTTGTTCACAGAAATGAGACTAACGACCGGGTTACAATCGACAGTGCAGAGGCTACAAAGAAATACGGCGTTGCCGTTAAGTGCGCTACTATTACTCCCAACGCCGCACGAATGACCGAATATGACCTTAAGGAGATGTGGAAATCTCCCAACGGTACAATCCGCGCAATCCTTGACGGTACTGTTTTCCGTGCACCTATCATTGTAAAGGGTGTTGTTCCTTACATTCCCACATGGACTAAGCCTATCACAATTGCCCGTCACGCTTACGGCGATATTTACAAGAACACCGAGCTCAAGGCAACTGCAGGCTCTAAGGCTGAGCTTTGCATAACCGACAAAGACGGCAACGAAACAAGAGCCACTATTATGGACTTTAAGGGCGACGGTATTGTTCAGGGTATTAACAACACAGACAAGAGCATTTCTTCTTTTGCCCGTTCCTGCTTTAACTATGCGCTTTCAACAAAGCAGGATGTCTGGTTCTCTTCTAAGGATACTATCAGCAAGGTTTACGACCACAACTTCAAGGATATCTTTGAGGAAATCTTTGAAAACGAATACAGGGATAAGTTTGATAAGGCAGGTATCTCCTACTTCTACACCCTTATTGACGACGCAGTGGCACGGGTTATCAGAAGCAACGGCGGTTACATATGGGCTTGCAAAAACTATGACGGCGATGTTATGAGCGATATGGTTGCTACTGCTTACGGCTCCTTGGCTATGATGACCTCTGTACTTGTTTCTCCTGAGGGAGTTTACGAGTATGAGGCTGCCCACGGCACCGTTCAGAGACATTACTACAAGCACCTCAAGGGCGAGGAGACCTCTACAAACTCTGTTGCTACAATCTTTGCTTGGAGCGGCGCTCTGAGAAAACGCGGCGAGCTTGACTCAAACGCTGAGCTTCAGCACTTTGCCGATATGCTTGAGAAGGCTACTGTTGACACTATCGAGTCCGGCATTATGACCGGCGATATGTACCTTATATCTACTCTTGAGGAAAAGAAAAAGGTTAACACTCAGGACTTCCTCAAGGAGGTTGGCAAAAAGCTTGCCGAGTACATGAGCTGATAAGTAGTACCTACATTGAAAGGTGTGAGGCTTTGTGAGTATAAATAATAAGGCAGGCGGGCAGATTTCAATGCCTGTTATCAGAAGACTTCCAAAATACTACAGGAGTCTCTCTATGCTTGAGAAAAACGGCGTAGAAACTGTTTCTTCCCGGAGTTTGTCTGAAATTATGAACATCACCGCTTCACAGGTCAGGCAGGACCTGAACTGCTTCGGCGGGTTCGGTCAACAGGGCTGCGGTTATGTTGTTAAGACCTTGAAGAAAAAGGTTGAGGAGCTTTTGGGCGTTGACTCTAAGAAGAGAGTTATAGTTTACGGCATCGGTAATTTGGGCAGAGCTATTCTCTGTCACTTTGATTTTGAAAAATTCGGGTTTGTCGCCTGCGGTCTTTTTGATAAAAACGAAGCTCTTATCGGAGAAGAGATAAAGGGGCTTCGGATTCGGGATGATAAAACTGTAGAGGATTTTCTTAAAGATAATCCTGTGGATACTGCTATTCTCTGTATTCCCACAACTTCTGCCGAAAGCGTTGTAGACAGGCTGTATGCATCGGGCGTCAGATGCTTCCTTAATTTCAGCCACTTTAATATCAAATCAAAGTACCCCGACTGCCTTGTTGAAAATGTGCATCTCAGTGAAAGTATTATGACCCTCTCTTATCTTATTGAAAATAAGAATAAGAACGGCGAATAAGGTAAAATGATATAAAGCAAGCCCTTGTATGGATAATCATACAAGGGCTGATTTTTTATGCTTAATTAATTTTCTAAAAGTACTTTCCCGTTATCTTTCAGACAGCTTAAGATCGGAGATTACCTTTTTGAGGCGCTGAGCTTCACTGTTATCTGTTCCCTTTAAGTAATACTTAAAGTTAGAAGTATTAAGATTTTTATCCCCAAATATACGCTTGCACCAATACGGGAGAACATAGAAAGGATAGAGAGCCTTTTTGTTTTGAAGCGAGGGAAAAACCGACGACAGCTTCGAAAAGCCGGGAAAACAGTTTCTCAGAAAATAATAAAAGCCGCTGTGATGTCTTTTGCTTTGACGGTCAATATTCATAGTTTTCTGCAGGACTGCATTTTCGCTTGTACCGAAGGTGCAGGAGCATAGAATAAAATCTGCAAGGTCTGAATCGGTATCCGGATTCTCTGAAGAAAACCAATTTTGCGACAAGGCTTCGACTACTTCTCTGAAGCCCAAAAGATTCAGCTTTGAAAGCTCGCTGTTTATGTAGGAATTATCAAGGTCTGAAGAATGAGCTTTGAGGAAAACATAGACATCCATTATCAGGCGAACGCCTGCTCCGCTGCCCTCAAAATGCTTTGCAAGATGCTCCAGAAGATAAATGTAAAAATCCTCATTGGAAAGGCTTGCGATGTACTCCCCTTCTTTTACATGTGCTCTCTGCCACATTAAGCTAAAGTAACCGTAGTAGGGACTTGTCTCTGAAAGGACCTTTGAATGAACCTCATAATGGAACATTTCGCCCTTGGTAAAATCAAGGTCGCGTTCGCTGTCGCGGTTCAGAGTATACCCCTCTGATGTAAACAGCTCAATGACCTTTTCTTTATCTGCTTCTTTACAAAGAATGTCAACATCGGTCATTGTACGCATATCCGGCTGAGGGTAATCGTGCTTGAGAATATAACCCTTCAGAGGAAGCGCGTAGAGCTTTCTGTCGTTCATAAGAGCAAGCAGACGCTCAGTTTCAAACTGAACATTTGCCTCTAAAACAAGCTGACGGCGCTGTGCATCCAAGAGCTCCTCATAGATTTCCCCCTGCGGACGCAGCTCTCTCGGAAGCTTGTTGACGGCATAGCAAAGCATACCCATAACAGAATGATACTTCGCTATAGAAAAAACCGAAGCCCAATCCGTATCGGAAGAGGGCTTTGGTGCATCGGTATCATTAAGTACACAGGCAAGAAGCTTAAGGACATATGAAAAGTTTTGTGTGAATTCAGGCTTCGCTCTTCTCATTGCTTTCAAAAACCTTTATCTTTCTGTCTACAATTCTGACTTCTTTATTACAAACGGCATTAGCCGCTTTTTTGTGTGAAATTAAAATACATGTTTTATCGGAAAGCTTCTTGATATTCTCAAGAAGTCTGAGCTCTGTTGCCTCGTCAAGGGCAGAGGTAGCTTCATCCAAAAGGATAATCGGAGAGCCTGAAAGGAAGGCTCTGGCAATGGCAACACGCTGTACCTGTCCTTCGGAGAGTCCCAAGCCCTTCTCACCTATTACGGTGTCAAGCCCCTCGGGAAGATCTCTGATAAAATCAGCACAGGCGAATTCAATCGCCTCCCAAATCTCCTGTTCGGTAGCATCGCCTTTGAGAAAAGCAATGTTATCTCTAAGACTTCCCGAAAGCAGGAAATTACCCTGGGGAACATAAGAAAACAGCCGGCGCATATTAGAGTCAACGGTGATTTTTGAGCCGTCTTTCATAGAAAGATAAATCTCGCCCTTGTCAAGGGGAAATACACCGAGAAGAAGCTTTGTAAGGGTACTCTTGCCGATACCGGAGATACCGGTCATTACCACAAGGTCTCCTTTTTTAACAGAAAGGCTCGTATCGTCAAAAATCTGCTCCCTGCCAAAGCTGAAGCTGATATTCTTAAACTCGATAGATTCAAGATTTTCATAGATGCTGATAAAGTCAATATCACTGTCATTGACCACAACCTCGTCATCCATATTCTCAAATTCCATTATACGCTCAGCAGAAGCAATTGCGCTGTAATACTGAGGCAGAACACTGCTGAGAGAATTGAGGGGTATGCTGACCTGTGAAATAAGCGAGAGCACCTGAGAAAGCACACCGTATGTAATAAAAGGGTCGCCTACGGCAATCTTATAGCCACAGAAGAAAAGCCCGAACAGATAAGCAGCATTGAAAGCAAAAGAAAAAGCACTCTGAGTTGTAAGAGAGACAATATTACGCTTTTTCTTTCTGCTATAATTTACTTCCTGAAGTTCTTTTGCGGTATCGACAACCTTATCCTCTGCGTGAAATACTTTGATTACAAGAAGGCTTGACAGGGTTTCCTGCATAAAGGAACGAATCTTACCGTCGGTTTCAAAAATCTGCTTATGAAATTTTTTGAGGTACTTCTTGAACAGTGAGGACAAAACAAAAACAAAAGCGCCCACACCGATAAAAGCGAGAGTAAAAACAGGCTCAATTGAAAACAGTACCGCAAAGATACCGATGAGCTTTGATACAAGGTATACTACACCGGGAATAAGGCTTGTGATAGCACCTGTTACAGTATCGACGTCGCTGTTGAGGCGGTTCAGCATTTCACCTGTATGGTAAGAAGAAATCTGTGAATATTTCTTTCTGAGAATACTCTGATAAAGCTTCGTTTTGATATCAATTGTAAGCCGGGCAGTAATCTTGAACACAAGATGATTGCTGACAATGGTCATAATGCATCTGGAGAGAATCAGCGCTGTGAACAGCGAACCCCAAAAAACAATGCCCTGGATGCGCTCATCAACTGCTGAGCCGAAGTTTCCGGAGCCTGTTGCAGAGTTGATTACAAACCTAAGCATATAGGAATTGGCAATTGCGATAGCTGACAATATCACATTAAGGATAACAAGCAGTATAATGTTAGCTCTCTGCTTCTTCGCATTTTTCAATATCCACTTTACGCCTTCACTGTCTGTCAGATTTCTAAAGAAGCCCTTTGTGGATTTTTTTTCTTTCAAAATTAAGTCTCCTTATCTAAGGACTGTAAAACTACCCCTTTCGGTAGATTATGAAATTTACGCGAGAAGGTTTTCTTCCCTGAGCTTACCGATAAAAGTATCGAGGTCCTTTTTAGCAGTAGCTTCGTCAACCTCATACTGCTCTAAAAAGCTTTTGAGAACGGCCTCTTCTGTTGTTTCAACCTCCAAAAGCTGCCAAAGGAAAGCGCCAACCTCGTTGAGATTGATCATTCCGTTAAAATCCTTTGTAGCATCTCCGACAGGAACAACAACAAAGGTGTCTGCGACTTTTCTTAACATAAGATTTTCTTTGATTTTCATGATAATTACTCCTTATTTATCTTCATAACCTCATAAGCCACCTTAGCGGCATTATCGGTATTAGTGCACTTAAGTAAATAGAATGGGTATTTTTCGATAATATCAGAACAGATTGAGAGAATTCTGCTTCTGGCCTTCGGGCCTTTCGGCATAGGCATTTCATCGAGAAGCAAGGCTATTGACTGAGCAGCTCCGATTTCTGTAAGCTCGTCCTTATCGGCACGCTCAAGAAAAACAACAGCTCCCAGCTCTCCGCTTAAATTGAGCTGTTTATCTGTTCCGCCTGCAAAAGGCGTTCCGTAAACGCAGCACACGCCGTCAACAAGCTTTATTGACGGCTTATCGTCGTTAATTACTTGAGCTGTGGGATAAAGCCTTGTGATACGGCTTGTGAGAGTGCTCTTTCCTACGCCGGATTTTGCAGAAAAAAGGTAAACCCTACCGTTTTGAAGCACAGCAGAGCTATGAATATATGTTCCAAACCATTTTAATAGCTGAAAATGAAAACCATTGCAAAAGACCAAATTCTCAGCAATCTCAGGTGTAATTCCTACACCCTCTTTGACAAAGTAGTCGATTTGTTCATCAGAAGCGACAAGTTCAAAATCGGCGACTGCGTCTTCGCTTACCTCATAAGGCTTGTACCAATGAGCGGTCTCCTCAAAACGAGGAGACATCTCAACAGTCAGTTCCGCAATTTTATACTTGGGCATATCAGAGGTATACCTTCTGACCGACGGGCATTGAGCCGGGAAGATTTGCACAGTACTTCTGAATCATCGTCGCATCGCGAACAGTAACATCTCCGACAGAATCACAGTTTCCGAGGAACTTCTGAATATTATCGAGGACTGACAGGTTAGCTGCATACTTTTGAACAAGGGTAGCGTCTTTAACCGTTACAGTACCGTCAAGGTCAGCATCACCTATATAGTATAACTTCTTATTATCAGTCGGGTTAACTGTTGTAGAGTCGGCAGAAGTTGTCGGAGCTGCGGTAGAAGCAGATGTAGAGGAAGTCGAGGCTTCTGTAGGATCTATAACAACAGATGAGCTTATGGGCTCTGTTGCAGAAGTAGAAGCAGGCTCAGAGGACACAGCAGATGAGCTTGAAGGCACAGCGGCAGTTGTAGATTCAGTTGCATCTGTCACTGTTGTAGGCACAACGACAGGCAGAGTTGTAGTGGGTACAGTTGTTACAGAAACAGTTGTTGCAGGAGCCGTTGTCGGCTCAACATATTCACCGAAAGAAACAAAAGGTATTCTGTTCTGCTCAGCATACTGCTGTGCATAGGAATTATCCCAACCGTATATAGTAAGCTTAGGACAATTAAAGAAAGCGTCATCTGCAATAGAGTTAACCGAAGTGGGAATTATAACCGTAGAAAGGGTTTCGCAGTTATTAAAAGCGTATTTGCCTATGCTTTCAATGCCATTTGCCAGATTGACAGAAAAAAGTGCGGAGCAACCGCTGAAAGCATTTGCGGGAATAGACTTAAGAGCAGTATACTCCTTAACAGTTACAGTAGTAAGTGAGGTACAGCCATAGAAAGCGTTTGCACCGATAGAAGCAATCTCTTTACCAAGAGTCAGAGTTTTGAGACCGGTACAGCCGTAAAAGGCATTGGTGCCGATTTCAGTAACAGTGGCAGGGAAAGTGATGTTAGTCAAGGTTGTGTTGCCCAAAAATGCCGCGCTGTTAATCTTGGTGACCGGTTTATCCAAAAAAGACGCAGGCACATAAACCTTAGCATCACTGCCTAAGTATTCCTCAATATAATACTCGGTATCAAGAGGTGTCATCTCGTACTTCCAGTCGCCATCTATCTTATAGGTTGCAGCAAATGCCGGTGAAATTGTTGCCACAACAGCAACAACAACAAGCAAAACGGCAAATAGAATCTGAAGCGAATGTTTTTTCATATTATCAACTCCTGTATATTCCTACTATTTGAGATTAGTATAGCAAATAATAACAGATATTGCAATATATTATCTCAAGCAATTGTGAAATAAAATGAAAAAACTCTTATCTTAGTACAAGAAGCAATAATAAAAAAAGTTTTGTGTAAACAAAAAGGGTGGATGCATCTGCATCCACCCTATTAGCTTTGAAACTTCAGTTCGATTGATCTGAGAACCGATTGCAGTAATTATGCAAAAGGATCATAATCATCATCAATGGTAACACGAGAGTTATCTTCGATGGGACTTTCAGTAACAAACGAACTTGCAGCCATCAAAATATTTGCCTTTGGCTGAAATCTGAAAATTTCAATAAAAGGTGTTTCATATTTCATAATACCATCCTCCTAATTACCACCATATACTTTATCACACTTAAAATCAATTGTCAAGTATAAATTAGCACTTATATTGTGCCGGCAATAGCGGTTTCATAAATATTAAGAGTCTGAACATTACTGAAGTATGTTGTGGTGGTTGTTTCACCGTTTGCGTCAGCAGGAGTTGTAACAGTCCAATAAGCGTAAACATTAGAGAATCTTCTAAGGTTTGCAGCAGTGTTCTTATACTCGAAGGTAAAGAGAACTCTGTTCTTATTGGTGATATTGAAATCTGTTGCGTCAAACATGGTGTAATACTTACCACCGGAAAGTACAGCGCCGTTGTAGTTAGCAACGATATCTGCAAGAGTTGCATTATCGGTAGCTGTGCCGTAGCCTGCAGCCTGTGCCTTCTCAAGTGCTTCTGCGAAGGTTGCAGAGCTGTTCTTGGAGCCGTCGTTTACTCCGAAGGAGCCAACCTGCTCGGTAAGGATACCGAACTCAACTACATAGCCTGCCTTCTCAAGAGACTCGATTGTTACGATCTGACCTGCCCAGTTCTGGTCTGTAATTTCTTTGCCGTTATACCAAACATCAAAATTACCGCCGGAGTAAACAAAGGGAGGTACTAAGTCGATAACATAGTCAACAAGAACCTTATCAACTACATTTGCGCCGTTGGAGTCGGTTGACTGCTCACGGCCGTAAACAGGAGAATCAAGAGAAACTGTGAAATCCTTAAGCTCTGAAGGCTCATAGTTAATTGTCATATCCTCTGTTACGCGGTAACCGTAATAAACGCCGTTTGCAAGAATAATGTCAACATTTACATCATAAGCGCCGTTCTGGTTAATATCCTTGTACCAGAAGCCACCCTTTGCAAAACCATACTGAGTTGCATCCAAATCAAGTAAGGTATTGTAAGGAACCTTTGATACGCCAACAGCACCGTCAATGTTTGTTGTAACTGTGTAATACTTAATATCCTGAGTTGCCCAGAGGTTGAATGTCAAGGTGTCAAATCTTGACTCTGTGATTACCCAAGTAGCATCCTTGTAGTAGTCGCCTACGAAGGGAGCGTACTTGAGAACAGTGTTCTGATGGATATCGGTATTGATGTAAGCAGGTGTGTACTGGCTGTAGCCGTTACCCTCGAAGCCTTCGATCTCTAAATCGGAAAGCTCATACTTATAATAGTAGGACTTAACAGAATTATCACGGTCGTTGTAGTTGTAGACGAGGGTTACCTCTTGACCGAAGTAAACACAATCGGAGTAGATAGTCATCTTAAGATTCTTTCCTACTGTGTACTTAAACTGGAAGTAAACCATATCGCTTCTACCGATTACTGTACCGTTATTGTAATAGGGGTTTGAAGGATCGCTGAAAGCGAGGTTATCGTCAGAATCAACACCGACTTCCTCAAATGTTGTGCCGGTTGCACCGACAGCGTTAACATACCAAGCAAAGAACTTGTTAATGCCGGCAGGATCTGTACCGATTGTTATGAGGAGCTCATCTCCCTCCTGAGCTGCAACAGAAGCTGATGTCTGCATAGCGAAAGATACTGACTCACCTGTTGTGGTATTTTCAATACCGATATAGAGAGAAGCGTTGCCGCCGTGTGCCTCAGGAATCTCCTCTTTAGAAGCTGTGCCGTTTCCGGCGTAGATATAATGCTCAACATAGAAGTTACCGGAAACGAGTTTCTCAAATACAGCTGTGTAGGAAGCGTTAATAGCAACCTGCATATCCTTAAGAGCGATAGTCTTGTCAATGAATGTACCGTTCTCTGTATACCAACCGATGAAGCGATAGCCGGCTAAGGTAAAGGCTTCAGCTGTAAAGGTGTCGTTTCTGTTGATCTCAACGGACTGCTGGTTATTGCCTACATATGCTTCACCGTAATCAGCAATGTTTGTTTTATTGCCTTCACTGTCAAGCTTGTAAACAAGATTACCGTCTACCATCTCGGCAACATTTACGGAGATAATAACTGTTGCGGTATTGTCAGATACATACCACTCACCGTCGTAACGGATTGATCCACTTGAGTTGGTGTTACCGTCAGCAACAGAAGCACCTGTTTCATAGGAAATCATTACTTCGCAGCCTGCCAAACCTTTTTCGGTGAACAGGTCATTCAAAGAACCGTCGTGAAGCTTATATGAGGGTACCCATCCGAGGAACTCTACAGTACCGTCAGAAGCCTTGGTATAAACAGAAGCCTGAACATACCACTTACCGTTGAGGTTCTCATCTTTGTACTGTTCATTATTGTTGTACACGTTAAGGTAATCAGCATTACCGGAACGGATAACATAGACAGTTTTTGAAGTATTCAGATTTGCATCTGTGATTACATCACCGAAGATGTCGGTTGCTTCGTTGTTGTAGTTAGTGTAGGTAATGTAGTTATAACCTGTAACAAGGTCATTCTTAACTGTACCGTCAGAGTTTATATCTTCTCTGTTGTAATTATTGTTGTGATTCTTAAGCACGAAGGTAATAGAATCAGCATAGCCGTTCTGTGCATAAGAAACGAATTCGTAGAAGTCGTAAGACTGGAGATAAGTTGATTCGGTATTAACAGGATCTGTTTTATTGTAGTTGGAGAATGTAATACCCTTAACAGTTACATCGTCGGTATCCTGAAGCTCAACTACTGTGTAATAAACGCCGTCAAGACCCTTGACGGGAATGAGAAGCTGACCGGGATACTTACCGAACTGACCGTAATCAGCCTCGCCTGCAAACCAGGTGTAGGCTGCAAGATAATCATCCCACTTATCAATACCGTCAGGCTTAATTGTATAAAGGGTGACTGTATCTGTATTGTAGTATTCAAGCCACTTATCTGTGTGGAAGTATACAGGAACAACAGTTGTGCTGTCGGCTGTAAAACGATACTGACCGGAATAGAGACCGTTACCGAGGCTGGTAGCGTAAACAAAGTCTGTGCCGTTGATTACCCAACCTTCAACTCTGTAATCATAATCGCCTGCAACGGGGTTGGAAGAGGCGTATACCTGTGTATAGAAGGTTACATAAGCATTCTTTTCAACAGTTGCAGTCTGATAGTGACTTGAGTTAGAGCTATCGATAATATTGCTCTCGTTAAAGTAAGTATCGCCAAGATAGGAGCCGTCCTTCTGGAGCGCACCGTCATCGCCGATGACGGTTACCGAGGGAACAATCTTTGTGGCAGTCCAGCTGAATTCGCCGGTGTCGGGGTTAAATGTAAAGGTTACGCGGTATCCTGCAGGATTTGCTGCCATATCAAGAGCAACCTTAACTACATTGGGAGTTGCAGTATATGTACCCTTAACAAGAGTTGCAGGATTATCTGTTGTATCGCCGCCGGTTGGCTGCCAGAAATTGGAATCCTTGTCAGTGGGGTTAACCGTGATGTAACCGTTTGCATCAACAGATGTAACATCAATAGTAAGTGAGTAAGTGCCGTCGCGGTTCTCATCGAACATTACTAAATCGTAAGCGTCGTGCTTTGAACCGTTCCATGTACCCTGGAGGTAATAGCCCTCGACAGGTGTAGTTGCGGGATAGCCCGAGGATGAACCGTTGGTAAAGGTATTCTTTCCCTTATTATCGCTGGTAGTAAGGTCATATTCAATCTTTGCAGAGTCATTACCGACATTAAACGAAATATTGTTTGCATCGATAGGAATATATGCTACCCAGCGGTTATTCTTGCTGTTGCCGCCATCAACAAAGGTCATTGCTTCACCGGGCCAGGATACTGACGGAGTTGAGCTATTCCAGTAGTAAATGTAAGGCTGAGACCAGTTTGCATCATTATCAAGGTAAATAGCCTTATAAGCCTTCTCAAACTGAGCAACAGCTGTGATGTCGCCCTGAGGAACAATAGTAATAGTAGTTTCGCCGGTACCACCGGAGCTTATAGAATACTTACCGCTGATTGACCAACCGGTGAATTTGTAGAGGCTGTTAGGTGTGGCTGTAAAGGTGATAGTCTCTGTCTCAAGGACATTAGCTGAGTTATTACCGTCTCTCTTTGAGGTGATAGTAACACTGCCGCTTGTAGTACCTGTTGCTGTACCGCCTGAGTAGGGTGATGCATCAACTGTAACAGAGTACTGTGCAATTTCTTTCCAAGTAATACCTAAGGTATGGTTGGAAGAAATATTGGAGAAGGTGTAGGTTGTGCCGGAAGCACCGCTTACACCGTCAACAACCCAAGCACCTACTGTGTAGCCGGTGTTAGCTGCTGCTGTAACAGTAACGGTGTCCCCTGCGTATACATTAATTGCTTCGCCTGCTGTGAGTGCATTGCCGTTATAGGTAAGCGTACCGTTCTGAGCAAGAGCAGAGTCGATTGTGATTGTGTAAACCTGTCTTGCGGTGTAGGTTACGATAAGTGTACCGTTTGAAGTAACGCCTGAGGCGGTAAATTCAAGGTCAAACTGTGTATCAGAGCCTGATGCCTTTTCTACACCGTTGAAGAGAACACTTGAAATATAGTAGCCTGTTGGAGCTTCAATTCTGATAGTAGAATCCTTGCCCTCTGTAAGCTGGAAGGTATCGCCTGCTACTGCTACGCTGTCAACCTTAACAGTACCGGATACATTCTGTGTAAGAGTCATCTGATAAATAACCTTAGCAGCAAGCTCACTGTAAGCAGTGATAAGTGCTGAGAGTGCATTATCAATTTCTGTTTGAGTTGAAGCGTAAGCGCCGGAAGTGGTCTTAGCTGTCTCATAAGCAGACTTGAAAGCTGACCATGTCTCAGAAGTCCAGCCGTTCTCGCCTGCAGTATAGGTTGCAGCATAAGTGTTTACTGCACTGATAATCTCAGAACGTTTGGTAGCTATATCATTATCTCCGCTTGCGTCATAGATCCAAACTTCGGAAACGCCGTTCCAAGTACCATCAGTATAGAGAATATCGGTAAGAATGATATCCGAACTTTTTCCGCTGTCATTCTTAAGAATCGCGCCAACCTGAGTTGAATAGCCCTCTGTGAGGGTAAACACCTGAGATTTGTACCAAGTAACACCGTTGATATCTACGGTTTCAGTGAGTGCACCGGCACTGGCCCACGCGCCGTTAAGCTCTTTAGTTGAGGAGCTGTTCTTCTCCCAAAGGTAAAGGTTTGTACGGCTTGAATCAGAGCGTGCGTAAATTGTAAGATACTGACCTTGGCTGAATTTAGGAGTGACATAAACAGTGGTGCCGTCCTTCAAAATCTGAACAGAAATTGAGCTATCTGTTAATGCACCGTTTATTTTGTAGCTATCAGCATCTCCTGAAGAAGAAATCTGCCAGCCTGTGAAAGTGTATCCGTCGTTTGCCGTAGCTGTGAAAGGAACGGCATTAGGATAAGTTACGGAATCGCTTGTGCCTTCAACGGAACCACCGGCAGTATCAAAGCCCTGGAGTGTAACAGTACCTTGAGCACCGCGGAAATTAGCAGTAGCAGTTAAGTTCTTTGTAACTGTTACTGTAGTTGAAGCATCGGTTGAAGATGTATCGTCGGAGAAGGTCCAGCCTGTGAATACATAGCCTTCATTTGCAGTTGCTGTGATAGTTACATCTGTATTCTCAGCTACTGTCTGTGTCGTATTGGGGCTGACTGTACCCATCGTCTCGTTAGCAGACTGAGCTGTGAAGGTGTAAGTATTAATATAGGTAAAATTAGCTGTTACATTAACATTACCCTGGACTGTGATTGAGACTTTATTACCGTTTGTGGTGTAAGAACCGCCTGTAACCTCCCAGCTTGTGAAAACATAGTTTTCGGAAGCAGGAGTAGCAGTAAGCTCTAATGTATCACCGTAATTTGCAGTTGAAGGTGCACCTGTAACAGTACCGCCCGCTGAGGGATTAACGGTTACGGTTACATCATAATCAATCGCATCATACTGAGCTGTGATAGTCTGAGTTGAAGTAATGTTAGTAAGAGGTTTATCCCAGGAAGTGAATGTCTTACCGGGAACAGTAGGAAGCGAGGGTGCTGAAACAGTGCTTCCATGCTCGACATTATTTACAACGGATGTTGTAGTTGCACCGGAAGCGTTGAGATATGAAAAAGTAACAGTGTACTTATTAATCTCAAACTGAGGTGTGTATGTCGTATCAGCAGTAATTGCTAAGCTCGGGTCAGGAGACCAACCGGTAAAGGTATAGCCCTCTTTTGTGGGTGTGCCTGTGGGGTTACCGGGGGCTGAGCCAGAGTTAACTTCTAAAGTAGCAAAAGTAGAGCCATCTTCATTTTTGAAGGTAGCAGTAACCTTACTTGCGGGAGGAGTGTAGTCAGACCAACTACCATAACTCCAACCATTTACTTTATATATTTTATTGTTGGTATAAATTGTAATATCATCAATACGGTTCCAACAATCCCAATTGCCTGCTGAGTGACTGGGGCTTTTTCTCAGAATAATCATGGTTGTGTTACCGTTTGGAACAGTACCTTCGTAGATACCGTCACCGTCTGCGTCAGTAAGATCCATCCAAGTTGAACCTGAACCGCCCCATGTCCATGCCTGATACCAGGCACCGTCAACATTCCATACACCGGGGTTAAAATAGACGGTTCCGCTTGCGCCAACCTCTGCAATATCAACATTTGCAGATTCCGGAGCCAAGTCAACGGTTGCGCCGATGATTGATGTGACGCCGCAGGAAAGAAGCATCATCAAAGCAAGCAAGACGCTGAGCGTTGACTTAATCAATTTTGAGCTTTTGATTTTCATCATTAAAACCTCCTATATTAATAGTATAGGAAATCAAAGCAGTGCAACAAGCTTCTTTTGGATAGCTGTTGCATCTTTGATTGTAAGTTTGCCGTCGCAGTCGAAATCGGCGATATCATTATCTTCGCTGCTAAATGTGAGGATACCTACCAGGTTCTTCTGGATAGCAGTTGCGTCCTTAACATTAACATAGCCGTCGTCGTTTGCATCGCCAATGTAGCGGACATCAATAAGAGCCGAGAGCTCTGCAAGAGTCTGTGCGGGAGTTGTATCGGGATCAACAATCATATTAGCAACGGACTCTGTACGGTTGCGGTCTGCTTCTGACCAATCTGTGAGGTCAACAAGCTTGCCGTCAAGAGAGATGTTGAGATTATCTGTTGCCAAATAGATTGCACCGCTCTGCTTGATTGTAATATCGCCTGAAACCTCCATTGCGTAGCGGTTGCCTGTTACTTTGAAACTAACTGTGGGAGCAGCCTTGGAAACCTGGATATCAGCCTTATACCACC
>JBJEOT010000035.1:0-2296 GCA_051880855.1 Ruminococcus sp. | reverse complement strand
ATATCTTGAAGTTACTTCTCTTTTTTATTGGGTCATATCATTTTAGCACATACAATAAACTTTTGGCAGGAGTGTAAATCGCTCCTGCCTTTTTTGCGTTCAGCGAACCTTGTGCTGAATAATAAGTGCACCGCTGACAATAATAAAGTCGGAGGTGCTTTTTCTATGAGAAGATACACTTATAAAAGAAATCAAAAAAGCAGGAAGGAAAAAATCGGATTCTTCACGGCCTTTTCAATTTGTATTGTCGCCATAGGTCTTGCTCTGTGGTCAACCTTTGCAAGCATCGGTGGTTTCGAAAAGAGGAATGTAACCGAAGCAACCTATGTTGCAACCTTTCCTCAGTTTACCGAAGCAGTCAACAAAACAGTTACAGGTCTTACTGTAACCGAAGAAGCAGAAGTTACAGAAACCGAGCCGGCAGAAACCGAACCGAGTTCAGAGTCAACCGATCCCGAGGAGTACACAGGTGAAAACAGCAACCTGCAAACAATGCTTCAGGTGTCTGCAAGCCTTGACTATCCCGTAAGGTCTCAAAAGGTGAACAAGGAATACTCAGAAAACGCGGTTTATAATGAAACTATGAACGATTATCGAGCTCACACCGGCGTAGATTTTGAAGCGGGTCTGGGAGAAAATGTTGTGGCAATGTCCGACGGTACGGTGGAGAGCATCTACACCGACGGTATGTACGGCAATATTATCAAAATTACAAACGGCAACTTTTCTGTTTATTACTGCGGAATGTCCGAGACGGTGTACTGTGTTGAGGGCGGAGCTGTTACCAAAGGAGATATCATCGGCAAAGTTGGCGAGGTTCCCTGCGAAGTTGCCGACGGCGAACATCTCCATGTTGAGGTCAGAGTGGGAGACAAGTGTATTGACCCTCTTACGGTAATATCTTCCGACCAATGACATATATATTAGTATCGTAAAGCTTGCTCTCGTTTCGTTTTAGGAGCAACAAAAACGGCTGCCGAAAATCTTTACTTCGGCAGCCGTTTTTATTAATAATTTTTGCGGTACGAAAAAGCTTATCTTTCGCTTTCGTGCCATTCCTGTTCACTGAAAATCATATCGTCAATATCACCGTAGATATTATCGTAATGTGCAGTAAATCTCAGCAATTGAAACACCTCCAAATATTATATCTGTTAATAAATGGGGCGTTTTGAGAAATTTATTCTCCTCTTATGCTCAAATAACTCTCTATCAGCGAGACAGCTTGCTCAATAGTAAGCTTAGAGCTGTCAATGCACAAATCGTAGTTCTGGGCGAATCCCCATTTTTGTCCTGAATAAAAGCTGTAGTAGTTTGCCCTGACCTTGTCGGTTTTGTTGACAATCTGCTCAGCACGAGCCTTTTCAACATTGTGAATTTCAATGGCGCGTTTCTTTCTGTATTCAATATCTGCGTGAATGAACACATTAATGCAGTCATCACGCTCCTTAAGTACATAGTCAGCACAGCGGCCGACAATTACGCAGGGACCTTCGTCGGCAAGCTTCTTTATAATCTTATGCTGAAGTATGTAAAGTCTGTCGTTGACAGGCAGGTCGCCCATGGCAGAAAAACTGTTGCCGAAGCTGTAAAGGCCCATCGAAAGAGAGTAAAGCAAGCTGTTTGTAGCACGCTCATCTACATTCTCAAAAATCTCTGAGTCCGTACCGCTTTCCTTAGCGGCCATGGAAATAAGCTCTTTGTCATAGAAAGGTATACCCAACTTATCTGCTAAAGCTTTGCCGATATCTCGTCCACCGCTTCCAAACTGTCTGGCTATTGTGATTATGAATTTTTGTTCCATAAGGATGCCTCCTTGATAGCAGTCTTATATTACATAATATATAATAGCACATAATATATAAAATATCACCATAAAATTAGCGTTTTCTATCAACTTTGTACAAAGTACATAAAAGCAATGCATAAAATCTATATAATTAATATAATAAAGAGTAGCATACAGTATCTAACATAGTATTATATGCGCTTATAAGGGAGGATAATACATCAGTTCTTAAAGAGTAATGCCTAGGTGAATGAAAACTATATTATATTATAATATTGCCTTTGCGAAGAAAAGAAAAAGCTGTCGATGCAGTATTAATCGGCATTTATCAGGCATCTCAAAAAAAATAAAAATTTTTTGAAAAAAATGCTTGACAATTTTAAGTTGCTGTTGTAAAATATCTCTTGCACTCACGGAAAACAATGCGGCAACGCAAAGGGCTCCAAAAGTGCAAAAGGACATTGAAAATTGAACAACGAATAAAGAGAACCCGTAATTCAAAATGAG
>JBJEOT010000034.1:0-10270 GCA_051880855.1 Ruminococcus sp. | reverse complement strand
CAATCCGGTGGATTTTAATTTTACATAATACTTAACTGATTTTGGTTGAAACTAACTCTTAGGTATGATATGATTAGCAAAGTAAGTTTTTGTGAATTCGGAGGTAAAGGTTACAGTGAAAATGCTGATTGAGTTATTTTTGACCTTTGCTAAGATAGGCGTTATGACCTTTGGCGGCGGTTATGCAATGCTGCCGATACTGCAAAGGGAAGTAGTTGAAAAGAAGAAGTGGTCCACCGAGGAAGAGCTGATGGATTATTTTGCCATAGGCCAGTGTACTCCCGGTGTTATTGCTGTTAACACGGCAACCTTTGTCGGCTACAAGAAAAAGGGACTCTTAGGCGGTATTGTTGCAACAATCGGCGTTACTTTTCCGTCATTTTTGATTATTTCTTTGCTTGCTTCGGTTATTGAAGCTTTCTCTGACATAAAATGGGTACAGCATGCCTTCGGAGGTATTCGTGTTTGCGTCTGTGTGCTTATCATAAACGCTGTTGTAAAGCTGTTCAAAAAAGCTGTTGTTGACTACAAAACTTTAATTATTTTTATAGCTGTAACCTTGGCTGCGACATTCCTGAAAATAAGCCCTGTTATCTATGTTTTAGCAGCAGGAGCAATCGGTATTGTTCTTGGTTTGATTGAGGGGAGGAAGAAGCAGTGATATATCTTCAGATGTTTTGGGAGTTCTTTAAGACAGGCCTTTTTGCTATCGGCGGCGGTATGGCAACTATCCCTTTTCTCTACGATATGTCAGACAAAACAGGTTGGTTTACACATAATGATCTGGCAAATATGATTGCCGTGGGGGAATCAACCCCCGGTCCCATAGGAATTAATATGGCAACTTATGTCGGCTTTGTTACGGGAATGAATGAGTTTGGAGTTCCGGGCGCAATCCTCGGCGCTATTGTTTCTATTGTCGGACTTGTCACACCCTCTCTGATTATCATTCTGATTATCGCCTCTGTCCTTAAAAACTTTCGCGATAACCGACTTGTAAATCATGCTTTTTACGGACTTCGTCCTGCTTCAACAGGACTTATTGCTGCCGCAGGCATCAGCGTGCTTTTCTCTAATCTTTTTATCGGCTCTGAGCTTACACTTTCTGCTTTTAATTGGGAAGGTCTGATTCTTGCTGTTATCCTTTGGATACTGACCAACCTGATTAAGCCGACAAAGAAGCTTCATCCTATTGTTTTTATCGGTATTTCTGCGGCAGCAGGAGTAGTTTTCTCAATGTAATAATATATTGTGTATGAGTCAAGTTGTTCTTGGGTATTCGCTTTATAAATTTCAAGCGGAGGTGTAAATAATGCAGTGGAGTTTTATATTTTTCTTTAATAGTATCTTGCTCGGATTAGGGCTTGCTATGGATGCCTTTTCCGTATCAATGGCAGACGGACTCAACGAGCCTAAAATGAAACGGGGGAAAATGCTCCTGATTGCCGGTGTGTTTGGTCTTTTTCAGGGCGTAATGCCCTTGATTGGCTGGTTTTGTGTACATACCTTTCTCAGACTTTTCGAGGCCTTCGAGCCTTTTATACCGTGGATAGCTTTAATACTACTATCTATGATCGGAATAAAAATGCTTGCAGACGGCATTAAAAACAAGGGCGAAGAATCCGAGTCAGTAAAGCTTTCTATCTCAGCTTTGATGATTCAGGGTGTTGCTACATCCATTGATGCTCTGTCCGTTGGCTTTACAATTGCCGAGTACGGCTTTTTGATGGCATTAACCTCTGCTTTGGTTATTATGGCTGTTACTTTTGCCGTTTGCATTGGCGGAGTATTTATCGGCAAAAAATTCGGCACGAAGCTTTCAAACAAAGCGCAGATATTCGGCGGAATAATTTTAATATTAATCGGACTTGAAATATTTATCACAGGCATTATCTGATTTCCCTCGCATATGCGAAACCTTATTGTATTATTTTGTCATTTATTGTATAATGTGATTAATAAAATACCGGAGGTGAGAATATGGCTAATGAGCACGCTGGTCATCGAAGCAGAATGCGCAATAAATATCTTATGCACGGTTTTGACGGATTTGAAGACCACGAAATTCTGGAAATGATTTTGTATTACTGCTATCCTCAGATTAACACAAACCCTCTTGCTCACAAGCTTCTTGATACCTTCGGTTCACTCAGCGCTGTATTCGAAACTCCCATTGATACCCTCAAAAAGTCCGGTCTTACCGAGAATGCCGCCGTATTTCTCAAGATGATTCCCGATATTGCCAGAGTTTATCTTGATGACAGGGACAACAACGACCGCAAAATTATTTCTGTTGACAGCTTGGGCGATTATTTTGTTAATAAGTTTATAGGCAGAAAGGAAGAGCATCTTTACCTGCTTTTGACCGATGCTAAGTGCAAAGAGCTTTTTTGCGGTGTTGTTTCTAATGGCACAGCCTGTGGCTCAGAAGTGCCTATCCGTACCATTGTTGACCTTGCAATGCGTTATAATGCAACTTATGCCGCAATCGCTCATAATCATCCGAGCGGTGTTGCCATTCCAAGCCGTACTGATTTGAGGGCTACCGAAACTCTTATCAACACCTTGAAGCTGATAGGCGTCAGATTAATGGACCATATAATCGTGGCTGACCATGACTATGTTTCACTCAGAGACTCTGCTATCTGCGAAGGCTTCCTGTACGATTGAATTTTTCATAAAAATAGACCTTCTATGTGACTTGGTGCCAAGGCATAGAAGGTCTTTTTTAGTATATTCAGTCGATAATTGCTTTTTCAAAGGTTGCTTTAATTCCACAGCCGTCATCGTGAAAACGATGATTTTGACACATATCATAGCCGGGAAGGGGATTACCCTCGACAATAACAGGACCCGTGGGAGTAATCGCAATGTCCCAGCCTACATATCTGATCCTCGGCTCAACCAAAGAAGCCTCAAAGCAAAGCTCAAGAGCCTCCTTGAAATACGGAACGGTAAAGCCGATAAAGGGAACGCCAGTGTTGGGATGCTCTGTGTAATAAGAAACAGTTTTGTCGCAGAAGCAAGGGTGAGTAATTTTGCCGTCCTCTGAGAGCAGAGTATACATACCTCCGCTTGTTACATTGTCAACATCGGTTTTGCCGTTGCCTATGCGTATAAGTGCGTAGATAAAGTGAGGCTTACCGCTGTCGCTGACTATTGTAACAATTCTAATTGTGTTTACAGAGCGGGCGCAGAGTATATTCATATCCCCGTGCTGAACAATTGCTTCCTCAGCAAGATACATTTTCTCCTCAATAAGCTCATCGTAAAGAGACTTGATATCCTTGCCCTCAAGCGAAATTTTCTTTACACCCAAACCGCCGAAAGAGACAGGCTGTTTTGCAAAGAACTCATCCTTATTCTTGCAGAATCTTTCAAATTCTTCAAAGCCGTCATTCAAATCAACAAAGCTTCTGTGCAAGAACTCGGAAAACTTTTTACAGAAAATCAGCTTATCCTCAAAAACCTCATAAGCTTCTTTTTGATTCATTCTTCTTGCCATCTGTATGTTATCATCCATAGTCATGAAGGTAAGCCGCTTGTCGCGCTTAATAAAAGCAAAGCCAAAGGTCATATAGTCAAGGTAACCTATACCGTATCTAAGCATGGAGAACACCATATTGAAGAAGAGCCAAACTCGGTTTTTGCCGGATTCCTTATGCACAAGCTCAAGATTCCTGAAAAATCTTTTGAAGCTTCCTGATGCTACTCTCCTGAAAAAAGTCTTAATCCTATCCATTTATGTCTCATTCCCTTATTTATGTCATAGTGTCATTATACCATTTATCAATTATAATACAAGCTAAATTTATATTTCTCCCAAAATCAGTAAGAGTTTTTGAAAATACCCTGCTTATATCATACTGCGGAAAGTTTTGTTTGTGATTTTTTAAGTTATATCTTCTCGGACTAAAGATAAATGAGATATTGTTATTTTTAATAGATTACAGATTGTTTTATTTTGTTGAATAATCCCCTTTTATTTTGAGCAATAATGTGTTAAAATTAAGTGTTAGAGTTTTGCAAGGAGGGTTTTTCAATGGATCATTTTGAATTAGTATCACCTTATAAACCGACCGGCGACCAGCCACAGGCAATAGACACTCTTGTCAAAAGTATTGAAAACGGCAACCGTGAACAAACCCTTCTCGGCGTAACAGGCTCAGGAAAAACCTTCACCATGGCAAATATTATAGAGAGACTTAACCGGCCTACATTGGTGCTTGCTCACAACAAAACCCTTGCTGCTCAGCTTTGCTCCGAGTTCAAGGAGTTCTTTCCCAACAACGCCGTGGAGTATTTCGTTTCCTATTACGATTATTATCAGCCTGAAGCATATATACCGAATACCGATACCTATATTGAGAAGGACGCTTCTATCAACGATGAGATAGACAAGCTTCGCCACAGTGCCACTCTGGCGCTTTCAGAACGCAGAGATGTTATCATCGTGGCTTCTGTTTCCTGCATCTACACTCTTGGTGACCCAATCGACTACCGAGCAATGGTAATTTCTCTCAGACCGGGTATGATTATGGAGCGTGACGCACTGCTGCGCAAGCTTGTCACACTTCAGTATGAGCGCAATGATATCAGCCTCAGCCGAAACAAATTCCGTGTTCACGGAGATGTGGTTGAAATATATCCTGCATATTCCTCCCAGCGAATTATCCGCGTTGAGTTTTTCGGAGACGAGATTGACAGAATTACCGAGATTGATCCGGTTACAGGCGAACTTTTGGCTACTGTTAAGCATGCAGCCGTTTATCCTGCGTCACACTATATCGTTTCCAAGGAAAAAATTGCAGAAGCTACCAAAGAGCTTGAACGAGAACTTGAGGAGCGGATTGCATTTTTTAATGAGCGAGGAAAGCTCTTAGAGGCACAGCGAATTGAGCAGCGCACGCGGTATGATATTGAGATGCTCCGCGAAATCGGCTTCTGTTCGGGAATTGAAAACTATTCCCGTGTTCTTTCAGGCAGACCCGCAGGCAGTATGCCAACAACGCTTCTTGATTATTTTCCTGAGGATTTTCTTCTGTTTGTGGATGAGTCACATGTTTCTCTGCCGCAGGTCAGAGGAATGTTTGCAGGTGATAGAGCAAGAAAGGAAATCTTGGTTGATTACGGCTTCAGACTGCCCTCTGCTTTTGATAACAGACCTTTGAATTTTGATGAATTTTACGGTCATATCAATCAAGCTCTTTTTGTCAGTGCAACGCCGGGTGATCTTGAGCTTCAGAAATCCTCGGTTGTGGCTGAGCAAATTATCAGACCGACAGGCCTCCTGGATCCTGAAATATCCGTCAGACCCATTGAGGGACAGATCGACGACTTAATCTCTGAGATTAATCTCAGGGCCGAAAGGTCAGAGAGAGTCCTTGTTACAACTCTTACTAAGCGAATGGCAGAGGACTTAACTGCTTATCTTGAGAATGCAGGCATTAAGGTCTGCTATATGCACCACGATATAGATACAGTTAAGCGAATGGAGATAGTCAGGGATCTGCGGCTTAAGAAGTACGATGTTCTTGTGGGCATCAATCTTCTCCGTGAGGGCCTTGATATTCCCGAGGTTTCCTTGGTTGCTATTCTTGATGCCGACAAAGAGGGCTTTCTCCGTTCAGAGCGTTCTCTTATTCAGACAATCGGCCGAGCTGCCCGTAATTCCCAGGGAACTGTTATAATGTATGCCGACTCTGTTACAGATTCGATGAAAAAGGCAATAACCGAGACAAACCGCCGCCGCGAAATACAGATGAAGTATAACGAAGAACACGGCATAACTCCTCAGACTATCGTTAAAAAGATAACTGATGTCCTTGAGATTTCAACTCATGAAGAAGATACCGACATCGAATATCGCCGTATGAACAAAGAAGAGCGTGCCGAGTTGATTGAAGCACTTAATAAAGAAATGAAGGCAGCAGCCAAACTTCTTGAGTTTGAGCACGCAGCTTTCTTAAGGGATAAAATAAAAAAGTTAAAGGAAATGAAATAAGCTATGGCAAAGACTGCAAAGGTAAGTAACGAATACACAAACGAAAGTATAACCTCCCTTAAGGGAGCAGACCGAGTAAGGAAAAGACCTGCGGTTATCTTTGGCTCAGACGGTATCGAGGGCTGTCAGCACGCTGTCTTTGAGATACTCAGTAACTCTGTGGACGAAGCACGAGAGGGCTTTGGTAAAGAGATTGTGCTCACTCGCTTTCTCGACGGCTCTTTTCAGGTAGAGGATCACGGACGGGGAATTCCCGTTGATTACAACACCCGTGAGAAATGCTACAACTACGAGCTTGTGTTTATGGAGCTTTACGCAGGCGGAAAATATGACAACAACTCCGGCGCAAATTATGAGTATTCTCAGGGCCTGAACGGCCTTGGACTTTGCTCAACTCAGTATGCTTCGGAATATATGGATGTCGATATTCGCCGTGACGGCTTCAGATATACTCTTCACTTTAAGAAGGGCGAGCTTTTCGGAAAAATGGAGAAAGAGGAGTATAATAAAAAGGACACAGGTACTATAATCCGTTGGAAGCCTGACCTTGAGGTGTTTACCGATATTTATATTGAGCCTGAGCATTTTATGGATGTTATGAAGCGCCAGGCAATAGTCAATTCCGGCATAAATTTTGTTTTCAAAAATCAGACCTCCGCATCTCATTTTGATACTATTGAGTATAAATACGAGAACGGTATCCTTGACCATGTTAAAGAGGTTATCGGTGAAGACGGTCTTACAACTCCTCAGTTTTGCCAAGGCGACCGTATGGCACAGGACAGAGACGACAAGGGAGAGTACAAGTGCAACATCAATGTTGCTTTTGCATTTTCCAATAAACACACTTTAGCCGAGTATTACCACAACTCCGCTTGGCTTGAAAACGGCGGTTCACCGGACAAAGCTGTGCGAAATGCCTTTGTATATCAGATAGACGCTTGGCTTAAAGCTAACTCAAAGTACACAAAGAACGAGTCAAAAATCACATACAGCGATGTAGAGGACTGCCTTGCAATTGTAATTTCCTCTTTTTCAAGTGTCACATCCTACGCCAACCAGACCAAAAAGGCTATTACCAATAAGGGTATCCAGGATGTAATGACTGAGTTTTTGAAGCACAACCTTGAAATCTATTTTATTGAGAATCCCTTGGATGCAGAGAAGGTCTGCAACCAGGTCCTCATCAATAAACGAAGCAGAGAGAACGCCGAAAAAACAAGACAGAATCTCAAGAAGAAGCTCACCGTTACAATGGATATGACAAACCGCGTAGCAAAGTTTGTCGATTGCAGAAGCAAAGATTCTGCTGAGCGCGAGCTCTTTATCGTAGAGGGCGATTCGGCTCTCGGCTCCTGTAAGCAGGCCCGTGACCCTTATTTTCAGGCGCTTATGCCTATCAGAGGTAAGATTCTTAACTGCTTAAAGGCAGATTTTGCAAGGGTATTTAAGAGCGACATTATTACCGACCTTATTAAGGTCCTCGGCTGCGGAGTAGAGGTTACATCAAAATCTAACAAGGACCTTGCAGCGTTTAATTTAGAGAACCTCAGATATTCAAAGATTATCATCTGCACAGATGCCGATGTTGACGGATATCAGATTAGAACACTGCTTTTAACAATGCTCTATCGGCTTACCCCCACGCTTATTGAAGAAGGTAAGGTTTTTATCGCCGAATCTCCTCTTTATGAGATTACTGCAAAGGACAAGACCTACTTTGCATATACCGAGCAGGAAAAGGAAAGGTATCTTGCACAAATCGGCAACCAGAGATACACTATCCAGCGAAGCAAGGGACTGGGCGAAAACCAAGCCGATATGATGAACTTTACTACAATGAATCCAAAAACACGCCGACTTATCAAGGTAGTACCCGATGATGTTGATAAAACCGCTGAGATGTTTGATGTTCTTCTCGGTGACAATCTTCAGGGCAGAAAGGACTACATAGTCCGATACGGCGAGAATTACATTGATAATCTTGATTTAAGCTGAGAAAGGAGGAGACACAATGGCAAAGAAAAAAACAGAGCGCAGAGCCTTGGAGCCACAGGTTGCAGGCGTTATCGAAGGCGCAGGAGAAATTGTTGAACAGCGTATCGTTGATACCTTAGAGCAAAACTATATGCCTTACGCAATGAGCGTAATTTTATCGCGAGCAATTCCTGAGATTGACGGATTTAAGCCATCTCACAGAAAATTGCTCTATACTATGTATAAAAAAGGTCTCCTTACAGCAGGCAGAACAAAGTCGGCTAACATCGTCGGTGAGACAATGAAGCTCAATCCTCACGGCGACGCGGCTATTTACGACACTATGGTGCGACTCTCCCGAGGTTACGAGGCGCTTCTGCACCCTTTTATAGACTCTAAGGGTAACTTCGGTAAGTTTTACTCCAGAGATATGGCTTGGGCAGCTCCCCGATACACCGAGGCAAAGCTGGAGCCTCTTTGCAATGAGCTGTTCAGAGATATTGACAAAGATACAGTTGATTTTGTTGATAACTACGATAACACTATGAAGGAGCCTACACTTCTGCCTGTAACATTTCCTTCGGTTCTTGTTAACGCAAACACAGGTATTGCGGTTGGTATGGCATCTTCAATTTGTTCTTTCAATTTAAGAGAAATATGCGAGACAACTGCCGCTTTGATTCGTGACGAAAGTCACGATATTTATTCAACTCTGCTTGCTCCGGATTTTTCCGGCGGCGGACAGATTGTTTATAATGAACAGGCTATAAAGGATATTTACGAAACCGGCAAAGGCAGCATTAAAGTCAGAAGTGACTATACCTACGATAAAGAGAATAACTGCATAGACATTTCTTCAATAGCTCCTTCAACAACAATTGAAGCAATTATTGAGAAGATTGTTGAGCTTGTCAAAGCCGGCAAGATAAAGGAAATTGCCGATATCCGCGATGAAACAGGTCTCGGCGGACTCAGAATTACAATTGACCTGAAGCGCGGAGTTGATCCCGACCTTCTTATGAAGAAGCTGTATAAGTTTACTCCTTTAGAGGATTCTTTCTCCTGCAACTTCAACGTCCTTATCGGCGGTACCCCCATGGTGCTCGGCGTTAAGGCTTTGCTTGAAGAGTGGATTGCCTTCCGCACAGAGTGTGTCCGCCGCAGAACATATTATGAACTCAACAAAAAGAAAGAGAAGCTTCATCTTCTATACGGACTACGCGAGATACTTCTTGACATTGACAAGGCTGTGCGTATCGTCAGGGAAACCGATCAGGAAAAGGAAGTTGTGCCCAACCTGATGATAGGCTTCGGCATTGACGAGGTACAGGCTGAGTATGTTGCAGAAATTAAGCTTCGTCACCTGAACCGTGAGTATATCCTAAAGCGTACCGATGATATTGAGGATTTGGAAGTAAGCGTAAAAGAGCTTGAAGCAATACTTTCAAGCAAGTCAAGAATTAAGACTATCATCGTAAAAGAGCTTAAAGAGGTTGCCGATAAATTCGGTGAAGACAGAAAGTCTCAGATTCTCTATATCGAGGACCAGGCATTTGAAGATATTGTTGAAGATGTGCCCGATTATCCCGTAACGCTTTTCTTTACCAAAGAGGGTTACTTTAAGAAGATCACTCCTCTCTCACTGAGAATGAGCGGTGAGCAGAAGTTAAAAGAGGGCGACAGCATAATCTCAACTGTTGAAACCACAAACAATACAGATCTTCTCTTCTTTACGGATAAGGTAAAGGTTTATAAGACCAAGGCTTCTGAGTTTGCAGACACTAAGGCAAGTGTGCTTGGCGACTATATTCCTGCAAAGCTCAGCTTGGATGAGGGAGAGCAGACGGTTGGTATGATAGTTACCAAGGACTATTCCGGTATGCTTGTTTTTGCATATGAAAACGGAAAGGTTGCAAAAGTGCCTCTTTCGGCTTACGCAACTAAGACAAACCGCAAACAGCTTACAAATGCTTATTCCGATAAGTCACCTCTTGTGTCGGTTGCCTTTGTTGCGGAGGATTGTGAGCTTCTGCTCACTTCGTCCTCCGGCAGAATGCTGCTTCTTCACACAGGAGCAATTAACATCAAGTCTTCCCGCACTACGCAGGGTGTAGGTGTTATGAAGCTCAAAAAGGGCCAGCGATTGATGAGTCTTTCTAAGTACATCGAGGGTACGTTCTCGAAGCCTGCCCGTTACCGCACAAGGACTCTTCCGGCCTTAGGCGCTTTTCCTGTTGCTGACGATACTGCAGAACAGCTTACAATAATATAAGAATATAAGAAAAAATA
>JBJEOT010000033.1:0-36550 GCA_051880855.1 Ruminococcus sp. | reverse complement strand
CTGCGGCATCGACATCCCAAATGTCGCGCGCTACCAACTGCGCCACACCCCGATAAAATATTAAGTTTTAATAAAATGCAGTTGTTCGCTTACGCTTCCTGTTGCAACTAAGGCTCTGTCTGCGTTCGCGCAGCTCACTTGCCACTCGCCAAGTTGCTGCCACTCCTTATTCCTCGCTTTCTCCGTCACCGGAGGCGCTCGGAAACGTCCCCAACTGCGTTACACCCCGAAATGTTGCTTATATGTGAAATTGCTTGAGCGGTTGGGTAAAGGGTTGCTCAAACACTAAAGCTTATTATAACCCAAGAGCCGTGACTTGTCAACCGAAAGCCGAGCGCTTAGGCTCGAATTCGGTGCGTTGCCGGTTCGGGATTTTGCGCCTTTCATATCTGATAAAGATTCAGCCTCGTGAGTTTGCGTCACGAGGCTGATATTTTTTGCTGTATTGCAATGCGGGGCAGCTATGCCCATTCGTTTAGGTTACTCAAGCTCGAAGTCGCCTGTGTAGAGACGGTAGTATTGCCCCTTTTGGGCGATGAGGTCGTCGTGAGTTCCGCGCTCGATAATTCTGCCCTGTTCAAGCACCATAATAACATCGGAATTTTGAACGGTTGAAAGCCTGTGGGCGATAACAAATACCGTACGGCCCTTCATCAGAGCGTCCATACCCTTTTGCACAAGCGCCTCGGTACGGGTGTCGATTGATGAAGTTGCCTCATCAAGAATCATTACAGGCGGGTCTGCAATAGCCGCTCTTGCAATTGATATAAGCTGTCGCTGACCTTGACTGAGATTGGCGCCGTTGTTGGTAAGCTCTGTGTCGTAGCCTTGCGGCAGACGGCTGATAAAGCCGTGAGCGTTTGCAAGCTTTGCGGCGGCGACAACCTCTTCGTCGGTGGCGTCGAGCTTGCCGTAACGAATGTTGTCTGCAACCGTGCCTGTAAAGAGGTTTGTGTCCTGAAGAACAATTCCAAGGCTTTTTCTAAGGTCCGATTTCTTAATCTTGTTGATGTTGATATCATCGTAGCGGATTTTACCGTCTTCAATATCATAGAAGCGGTTGATAAGATTTGTTATGGTGGTTTTGCCTGCGCCTGTGGCGCCTACGAAGGCAACCTTATGGCCGGGCTCGGCATAGAGATTGATGTCGTGGAGCACGGTCTTGCCCTCTACATAGGCAAAGTCTACATCGTAGAAGCGAACCTCGCCTCTGAGCTCGGTGTAGGTAACCGTACCGTCAGAGTGAGGATGCTTCCAAGCCCAAAGTCCGGTGTGCTCCTCTGTCTCTGTAAGCTCGCCGTTTTCATTTTTTGCGTTGACAAGGGTGACATAGCCGTTGTCTTCTTCTGAGGCTTCATCGAGCAGAGCGAAAATACGCTCTGCGCCTGCAAGAGCCATAACAATTGAGCTTGCCTGCTGAGCAACCTGGTTGATAGGCATTGAAAAGCTCTTGGAGTAAAGCAGGAAGCTGACTATTGCGCCCAGAGTAAGGGAGGGGTCAATGCCTGAAATTGCTAAGATTCCTCCTACAACGGCAATAAGAACATATTGCAGATGCCCCAAATTACCTGTGATAGGGGCCAATATATTTACAAATTTATGAGCCTTGTAGGCTGTTTCGCCTAAATCCTCGTTGAGGATGTCAAAATCTTCTTTAGCTTTTTTCTCGTGATTGAAAACCTTGATAACCTTTTGGCCGTTAATCATCTCTTGGATGTAACCGTTGATTTTACCCAAGGAGTTCTGCTGTGCGGCAAAGTATTTTCCGCTTTTGCCTGCAACCTTGCCTGAAATAACAAGGGTGAGCGCCACAAATGCCAGAACAAAAATCGTCAGCCACACATTGGTAACAAGCATAAAGATAAGGTACACAGCAATGGTGATAACCGAGGAGAGAAGCTGAGGAATTGACTGTGAAATCATCTGTCTCAGAGTGTCGGTATCGTTGGTGTAGCAGCTCATTACATCGCCGTGTGTACGGGTGTCGAAGTAGCGCACAGGCAGGGTTTGCATATGCTTAAACATATCGTCACGGACATCTTTCATAATGCCCTGGGTGATGAATGCCATAAGGATATTTTGCAGGAAGGTTGCGACTACGCCGAAAAAGAATACAACCGCCATCTTAAGAATAGCTGCGAGAAGGTCCGAGTAGTCGGGAGACGCTTCCTTCAGCAGCGGTGCAATATGACTGTCAAACAGAGAGCCGATAAAGCTTGCACTTGACGCGGATACTACCGCGGTAACGACGATACAAAGGAACACAAGCAGAAATCTGAACTTGTAGCCTTTCCAGATGTAACCCATAAGCCGCCTTAAGGTTTTGCTTTGGCTTTTATTTATAGAGAGCTTCTTGCCCATAGCTTCGGGATTATTTCTCATTGGTCCTGCCATTATTTAAGCCCTCCCTTCTGCTGAGAAGCAAATACCTCGCTGTAGATTTCAGAGGTTTTAAGCAATTCCTCGTGCGTGCCTACGGCGCTGATTTTTCCTTCATCCATAACGATTATTTTGTCGGCGCGTTCAATAGAGGAGACACGCTGAGCAATTATAATTTTTGTTGTATCGGGAATAAACTCGGTAAATGCTTTCTGAATCATTGCGTCTGTGTGAGTGTCAACGGCGCTTGTGGAGTCGTCGAGAATGATTATTTTCGGGGATTTAAGAAGAGCTCTTGCAATACAGAGCCTTTGCTTCTGACCGCCCGATACATTGGCGCCGCCTTCCTCAATGAAGGTGTCATAGCCGTCGGGGAAGCTTTCGATAAATTCATCTGCACAGGCAAGCTTGCAGGCGTGCTTAATCTCTTCGTCGGTTGCGTCAGCCTTGCCCCAGCGGAGGTTTTCTTTGATAGTACCGCTGAAGAGCACATTTTTCTGAAGCACCATGGCAACCGAGTCACGGAGCACCTCAAGGTCGTAATCCTTGACATCTCTGCCTCCGACCAAAACCCTGCCCTGAGTGGTATCATAAAGCCTTGGAATAAGCTGAACAAGGGAGGACTTTGAGCTGCCGGTTGAACCGATAATGCCTACGGTTTCGCCTGAATTTATAGTGAGATTTACATCAGATAGACAGAGCTTGTTTATATCACCTGAGTAGCTGAAGTTGACATTCTCAAAAACAACAGAGCCGTCTGCAACTTCTTTGACAGCGGCCTCTCCTGAGGTGAGGTCGGATTTTTCGTCAAGAACTTCAACGATTCTCTCGGCAGAAGCTCTGGACATAATAACCATTATGAATACCATTGAAAGCATCATAAAGTTCATAAGAATTGTTGAGGTGTAGGTGAAAATACTTGTGAGCTGACCTTCGTCAAGCTGAACCTCGTTTGTGCTTACAATGAGCTTTGCGCCAACCCAGGAGACAAGGAGCATACAGGCATATACGCTTGCCATAAGCAGAGGTGCGTTTAAGGCAAGTATGCTTTCTGCCTTAGTAGCGATGCTGTAAATGTCTCCCGATACGCCGGTGAATTTCTCCTTTTCCTTTTCCTCGCGTACAAAGGATTTTACAACGCGGATTCCTCTGAGGTTTTCCTGAACAACGCGGTTGAGCTTGTCAATTGTCTTAAAGAGCTTTTCGAAAAGGGGTCTTGCAAACTTGATTATGAATACCAGACCTACAAGCAGTAAAGGCACAACGCAGAGGAAGATTAGTCCCAGCTTCGGGTGAACGATAAATGTCATTACAAAGGAGAAGATAATCATAAGAGGTGAGCGTATAGCTATACGAATGATCATCTGGTAAGACATCTGAACATTTGTGACATCGGTTGTGAGTCTTGTGATAAGGCTTGCAGAGGAGAATTTATCTATATTCTTGAAAGAATAGTTCTGAATTGAGTAAAACATATCCTTTCTCAGATTCTTTGCAAAGCCTGTGGATGCCTTGGCGGCGAAGTCGCCGGCAAGGGTGCCGAAGATAAGTGAGATTATGCAGCATAGCACCAGAATAAGACCGTACTTAATCAGGTTTTCTGTATTGCCCACAACCTCGCCTGCGGCGTTCTTGTAGCTTATGCCTTGGTCAATAAGCATAGCTGTTATGTAGGGAATAAGCACCTCCATAAAAACCTCGCCTGCAATAAAGACAGGGCAGAGAATAGAGGGAAGCTTGTATTCTCTAACTCTTTTAGCGAGCTTCTTAATCACTGTAATTTTACCTCTTTCAATGTTTTTTAGCCTTACAATTTTATCCCCAAAATTTTTTAATGTCAAGGAAACAAAGGGGGATAACCGAGACTTTTTTTGAAAGTTTACCGATTATTAATACTTTCTCAAAAAAACAGGCGCCGCTACCTGTAGCCGACGCCTTTAAGCAATTATTTAATTGTTGTAATGTCGTAGGGTGTTGTCTGATATACAAAGTAGTTGAGCCAATTGGAATAGAGAAGGTTTGCGTGGCTTCTCCAGGTGTTTGAAGGCTCCTTTGTATCGTCATCGTTCGGGAAATAATTTTTGGGGATATCGATGGGTTTGCCTGCGTTTTTGTCGCGGAGGTATTCTTTTCTGAGGGTACCGCTGTCATATTCGGAATGACCGGTGATAAAAATCTGTCTGCCGTACTTGGTGGAAACCGCATATACCCCGGCTTCCTCCGATGAGGCAAGAATTCTGAGCTCGGGCACAGCCTCAATATCCTCGCGAAGCACAGTTGTGTGGCGGGACTGCGGCACCATAAATACATCGTCGAAGCCCCGGAGTAAAATGCTTCTGTCGTAGTCCTTTGTGTGTGGATATACTCCGAAAAGCTTTTTCTCAAGCGGACGCTTTTTGATTCCGTAATGATAGTAAAGTCCTGCCTGAGCACCCCAGCAGATGTGGAATGTAGAGTGAACATTGGTCTTGGTCCATTCCATAATCTCGCAGAGCTCTTCCCAATAGGAAACCTCCTCAAATTCCATTTGCTCCACAGGTGCGCCTGTGATAATCATACCGTCAAATTTCCTGTCCTTTATTTCGTCAAAGGTTTTGTAGAAGGTAAAAAGATGCTCGTCGGAGACATTCTTGGATTTGTGGGTTGCGGTGTGCAGGAATTCAACCTCTACCTGCAAGGGTGTGTTACCGAGCAGTCTTGCAAGCTGGGTTTCTGTGTCAATTTTTGTGGGCATAAGGTTGAGGATAGCAATCTGAAGCGGTCTGATATCCTGTGTCATAGCCCGATTTTCCGTGATAACGAAAATGTTTTCGCTTTCAAGCGTCTGGGTTGCAGGCAAAGTATCCGGAATTTTAATCGGCATGAATATTCCCCCTTTCTTTTATCATAAAATGACTCTTAAGAAAAATGACTCTTGGAATTTGAGTGGTTTTATATCTTCTCCAAAGCTTGGTCGATATCGGCAATAAGGTCCTCGGCAGACTCAAGTCCGCAGGAGTATCTGATAAGGTCGGGCGTGATACCTGCGGCTATTAGCTCGCTGTCGTTCATCTGGCGGTGAGTTGCGTTTGCAGGATGCAGGGTGCAGGTGCGTGCATCGGCAACATGGGTTTCGATAGCGGCAATTTTAAGGTTTTTCATAAAGGTTTCGGCGGCCTTTCTGCCACCCTTTACGCCGAAGCTGACAACTCCGCAGCCGCCGTAGGCAAGGTATTTTTTACCGAGCTCGTAGCTTTCGTCACCCTCAAGACCTGAGTAGCGCACCCATGAAATCTTCTCGTGATTCTTCAGGTGCTGTGCAACGGCAAGACCGTTTTCGCAGTGGCGCTTCATTCTTACATGGAGGCTCTCAAGTCCCAGATTAATGTAAAAAGCATTCTGCGGAGACTGAATACAGCCGAAGTCACGCATAAGCTGAGCGGTTGCCTTGGTTATGAATGCACCGGCAAGACCGAATCTCTCGGTGTAGGTAACACCGTGATAGCTTTCGTCGGGAGTACAGAGACCGGGGAATTTGTCGGGATACTTTGTCCAGTCAAATTTACCCGAGTCAACAATACAGCCGCCGACCGAAGCGCCGTGGCCGTCAATATACTTTGTTGTGGAGTGGACTACAATATCGGCGCCCCACTCAAAGGGACGGCAGGTAACGGGAGTGGCAAAGGTATTGTCTATGATGAGAGGTACGCCGTGTCTGTGAGCGGCCTTTGCAAAGCGCTCAATATCGAGAACAACCAGGGCGGGGTTGGCGATTGTCTCACCGAAAAGTGCCTTTGTGTTGGGTCTGAAGGCGGCGTCAAGCTCCTCGTCAGAGGCAGAGGGAGAGACAAAGGTGAAGTCAATGCCCATGCGCTTCATTGTAACTGAGAAAAGGTTATAAGTTCCGCCGTAAATTGCGCTGGAGGCAACAACATGGTCGCCTGCAGAGGCAATGTTAAACACAGTCATAAAGTTTGCTGCCTGACCTGAAGAGGTAAGCATAGCTGCAGTACCGCCCTCAAGCTCGCAAATCTTTTTTGCAACATAGTCGTTGGTGGGATTTTGAAGTCTTGTGTAGAAATAGCCCTCTTTCTCAAGGTCAAAGAGCTTGCCCATTTCCTCGGATGTGTCATACTTAAAAGTAGTGCTCTGAATAATGGGAATCTGTCTTGGCTCACCGTTTGACGGTGTGTAGCCGCCCTGCACGCAGAGGGTGTCGAGATTTTTTTCGTTCATAGGTTTACCTCCTTGGGTAGGATGAAATATATAAAGGGCAGTTACCCAATAGGGTATCTGCCCTCAAAATCACTCATAAAAATCATCAAGTGTTTTTGAAGGCGGAGCGTCGCATCATCATATAAGTATTGTTAAGGCTTATATTCACAGCAAATCCTCCGTGTTTCAGATTAATATACATTATATAGAGTTTGCAGAGAGTTGTCAACAGCTAAATACTATGAAACATTAGTGGATATATAGCTTTTATAATGAAAAATATGCATGTGAAAAATCCCTTGACTTTATCCGGGTTAAAATCAAATGTGTTTCAAACATAAAGAGTATATGTGCTTATGAAATTAACAGCCGGTGAGAAAGAGCGCTGAGAATTTTGACCGTAAAACGGTTTTTCTGCATAAATCGCCAAAAATTTTGCATATTAAACAAAAAAATACTTGTAATGCGGCTATGTGTTTGATATAATGATAAAATACTAAATGTAGGGGGTGTAGTGCTTTTTGTTCGTGAATTCCGTGCGTTACGGCTATCGGGCTTCGGCGAATTAGAAGTAATATGTATGCTGATTAAAATTCTGTTTATCGTAGTATTTTTTGCTATAACAATCGGCGTAGGCGTGTACTGCCGTAAAAAGGCAACCGATGTAAACGGTTTCGTTTTAGGCGGAAGATCTGTGGGCCCTTGGCTTACTGCTTTTTCTTTCGGTACATCCTACTTTTCCGCTGTTATCTTTGTTGGCTATGCAGGTCAGTTCGGTTGGAATTTCGGACTTGCTTCTACTTGGATAGGTCTGGGTAATGCCTTTATCGGTTCTTTGCTTGCTTGGGTAGTCTTGGGCAGAAGAACAAGGGTTATGACTCAGCATTTAGGCAGTTCCACAATGCCCGATTTCTTTGAGAAGCGTTACGGCTCAAAGGCATTGAAGCTTGCCGCTGCGGCAATTGTGTTTATCTTTATGATTCCCTATACTGCTTCTCTTTATAACGGACTCTCCCGTCTTTTTGAGATGGGCTTTAACATTCCCTATTGGGTTTGCGTTTTAGTTATGGCTGTGGTAACAGCTCTCTATGTTGTACTTTCGGGCTATGTGGGCACAGCTATCAACAGCCTTATTCAGGGTATCGTTATGCTGGTCGGTATTGTTGTTGTGATTATTGCAATGCTCAATGTTCACGGAGGCTTCACCGAGTCTGTCAGCCTGCTTGGTCAGGTTGCAACAGAGACTCAGCCTGCTGGTACATTCACCTCTATTTTCGGACCTGACCCGATTTCGCTTTTAGGCGTTGTACTCTTAACCTCACTGGGTACTTGGGGGCTTCCTCAGATGATTTCCAAATTCTACTCAATCAAGAGTGAGAAGTCCATCTTCACAGGCACAGTAGTTTCTACAATTTTTGCTATCATAGTTGCAGGCGGCTGCTACTTTATGGGCGGTTTTGGCCGTATATTTATGACAGAAGAAGAGATGGGCGGTAAGTTTGACTCCGTTATCCCTGCTATGATTGAGATGATAAATTCCGATGTGGTTGTTGCTCTTGTAATTATGCTTGTGCTTGCCTCATCCATGTCGACTCTTTCTTCTCTTGTTCTTACATCAAGCTCAACTCTTACTCTGGATTTCATTGTTCCCACGAAAAAGAAGGAAACAAGTGAAAAGAGCAAGATGCTCACAATGAGAATTTTCCTTATTTTCTTCATCGTTATTTCTGCCGGAATTGCAATTGTTCAGGCAAACTCCAAGGTTGCATTTATCTCTGACCTTATGGGTATATCCTGGGGTACAATGAGCGGTGCCTTCCTCGGACCCTTTATGCTGGGACTTTATTGGAAGCGTGCAACAAAGCCTGCCGTATGGGCAAGCTTTGGCTTCAGCGTAATAACAAACATTACCTTTATGGCATTTAAGCTTTCCGGTAATGTGGCAATGCTTCCCAAGCTTTTACAGGCTTCTTCAAATGTGGGAGTTCTTGCTATGCTTATGAGCATTGTGCTTGTGGTTGTGGTAAGCCTCTGCACAAAGAAGCCCGACGCAGAGAAAACAGCTCAGATGTTCAGCTGTTATGAAAAGCAGATTACTGTTAAAGCCAAGGATTCCATTGGCGGATAACATAAAAATACAGTATCAGGCTCAGATTACATAAAATAAAGTATCAAGCTTGGATTAAGGAGACAAAACAGTGAAAGAATTACTTATCGGCAATGCCGCAGTAGCCAGAGGCCTTTATGAAGCAGGCTGCTCGGTGGTATCAAGCTATCCCGGTACTCCCAGCACAGAGATTACCGAGTTCGCCGCAAAATATGACGAGATGTACTGCGAATGGGCACCTAACGAGAAGGTTGCCATGGAGGTTGCCTTCGGCGCGTCTCTTCAGGGCAAGCGCAGCTGCTGTGCAATGAAGCATGTTGGACTCAATGTTGCCGCCGACCCGCTCTTTACATTATCCTATACAGGTGTTACAGGCGGTCTTGTTGTCTGTGTTGCAGACGATCCCGGTATGCACTCCTCTCAGAACGAGCAGGATTCACGCCACTATGCACAGGCATCAAAGGTGCCTATGCTTGAGCCTTCAGATTCTAAAGAGGCCTTGGAGTACACGAAGCTCGCCTTTGAGCTTTCTGAAAAATACGATACACCCGTGTTCATAAAAATGTGCACAAGAGTTGCCCACTCTCAGAGTATTGTTGAGACCTCCGAGCGTGTTCTCCCTGAGGAAAAGCCCTATGAGAAGAATCCGGCAAAGTACATAATGATGCCTGCAAATGCAAAGAAGAGACACCCCTTTGTTGAGCAGAGGACTCTGAAGCTTACGGAGTATGCGGATACTGCCGACATCAACCGTGTAGAAGAAGGCACCGCCGATTTCGGTATTATTACAAGCGGTACTTGTTATCAGTATGTTAAAGAGGTTTTCGGTGAGGAAGTAAGCGTGCTTAAGCTGGGTATGGTAAACCCTCTGCCTGTTGAAAAGATAAAGAACTTTGCACAGAAAGTTAAGAAGCTTTATGTTGTTGAGGAGCTTGACCCGATTATTGAAACACATGTTAAGGCTCTCGGTATTGACTGCACAGGCAAAGAGCTGTTTTCTAATATAGGTGAGCTTTCACCTATGATTATTGCCGAGAAATTCGGCCGTGAGATTCCCTCATACGTTACTCTTGAGACAGAGATTCCCGTAAGACCTCCTGTTATGTGTGCAGGCTGTCCTCACAGAGGTATGTACTACACACTCTCAAAGAATAAGATTACCGTTTTAGGCGATATCGGTTGCTACACTCTTGGTGCACAGCAACCCTTAAACGCCCTTGATTCAACCCTTTGTATGGGTGCGTCTGTTTCCGGACTTCACGGCTTTAACAAGGCAGGAGGAGAGGGCACAGAGGGCAAAACAGTTTGCGTTATCGGTGACTCAACCTTTATGCATTCAGGCGTTACAGGCCTTATCAATATCTCCTACAACGCCTCTAATTCCACGGTTATCATTCTTGACAACTCCATTACCGGTATGACAGGCCATCAACAGAATCCTACAACAGGCTACAATATCAAGGGAGATCCTGCTGCAAAAATTGACCTTGAAACCCTTTGTAAGGCTGTTGGCATCAACCGCGTCCGCGTTGTAGACCCCTATGACCTTGCCGAGTGCGACAGGGTGCTTAAGGAGGAGCTTGCCGCCGGGGAGCCTTCGGTTATTATTTCACGCAGACCTTGTGTGCTTCTCAAGAGTGTTAAGCTCAAGCCCTCGCTTAAGGTTGACTTTGACAGGTGCAGGAGCTGTAAGATGTGTATGAAGCTTGGCTGTCCTGCAATTAGTATGCACGGCGGTAAGGCTGATATTGACGAAACTCTCTGCGTCGGATGCGGAGTATGCACACAGATGTGCAAGTTTGATGCGATTGTCGGAGGTGAGCAGGATGACTAAGAGCATTATGATAGTCGGCGTTGGCGGACAGGGCTCTCTTCTTGCCAGCACACTTTTAGGTAAGCTTCTGGTTTCAGAGGGCTATGATGTTAAGGTTTCCGAAGTTCACGGAATGAGCCAGCGCGGAGGTTCGGTTGTTACCTATGTACGCTACGGCGACAAGGTTTACTCACCGATTATTGATAAGGGCACAGCGGACGCAATTATCTCCTTCGAAAAGCTTGAGGCAGGCAGATGGGCAGAGTACCTTAAAGAGGGCGGAGTGATTATTACCAACACTCAGCAGATTGACCCTATGCCGGTAGTTATCGGCGCTGCTTCATATCCCGAAAATATCCTTGACGAGCTTTCTTCAAAGGCAAATGTGGTGGCTTTTGACGCTCTTACCCTTGCCGAGGAAGCAGGCTCGGCTAAGGCTGTTAATATTGTACTTATGGGCAGACTTGCAAAGTCTCTTGACATTCCCTGCGAAAGCTGGGAAGAAGCTCTCAGAAGCGTTGTTAAGCCTCGCTTTGTAGATATAAACCTTAAGGCATTTAGCCTTGGATATAATTATTCAGAATAATATTTAGTTTGGAGGGATGCCGAATGGCAGAGCGATATTGGCAAAAAGAAATTGAAACCGCCTCCCGTGAGCAAATCACCGAGTGGCAGAACGAAAGATTGGTAAAGACCGTTAAGCATGTTTACGATAATGTTGAGCTTTACCGCAAGAGAATGGACGAAGCAGGAGTAAAGCCTGAGGACATCAAGGGCATTGATGACCTTAAGAAGCTCCCCTTTACCTATAAGCAGGACCTTCGTGATACTTACCCCTACGGACTTTTTGCAGTACCTACCAAGGATGTAGTAAGACTTCACGCTTCTTCGGGTACAACAGGTAAGCAAATAGTTGTCGGCTACACAAGAAACGACCTTGATATCTGGGATGACCTTGCTGCCCGTCAGCTCTGTGCAGTAGGTGCAACAGAAGAGGACTTCGTTCATGTTTCCTACGGCTACGGCCTTTTCACAGGCGGTTTCGGTCTTCACGGAGGCGCAACTAAAATCGGCTGTACCGCTATCCCGGTTTCCTCAGGCAACACCGAGAGACAGGTTACGATTCTTCAGGATTTCGGTTCAAATATTCTCTGCTGTACTCCCTCTTATGCTATGTTTATCGGCGAAACTGTTAAGAAGAAAGGCATTGACCCCAAGACTCTCAATGTCAGAGCAGGTATCTTCGGTGCCGAGCCCTGGACAGAGGGTATGCGCAAGCAGATTGAGGAGCTTCTTGACATAAAGGCATATGATATCTACGGCCTTACCGAGATTATGGGCCCCGGTGTATCTTATGAGTGCTCTGAGCAGTCCGGAATGCATGTTAACGAGGACCATTTCATTATAGAGGTTATCGACCCCGAAACAGGCGAACCTCTTCCCTACGGCGAGAAGGGTGAGCTTGTATTTACCTGCATCACCAAAGAATGCAGTCCCTTCATCCGTTACCGCACCCGTGATATAGGTGTTGTAACAAACGAAAAGTGCTCCTGCGGAAGAACCTTTGTCAAGATGACAAAGCCTCAGGGCAGATCCGACGATATGCTTATTATCCGCGGCGTCAATGTATTCCCCTCTCAGATTGAGACCGTTCTCACAAAGATGGGATACGGCGCTAACTACAAAATTTTTGTTGACCGCGTCAATAACACAGACACCCTCCTTGTTCAGGTTGAAATGACCGAGGCTATGTTCTCTGATACTGTAACAAAGATTAAAGAGCACGAAAAGGCCTTGGAAGCAGAGCTTCGCTCCATTTTGGGCATCGGCGCAGATGTTCAGCTGGTTGCTCCCGATACAATTGAGCGTTCTATGGGCAAGGCTGTTCGTGTTGTTGATAAAAGAAAGCTTATAGGAGGTTAAGATTATGGCAGCTATCAGACAGATTTCTGTTTTTGTTGAGAACAAAAAAGGCTCTCTTGTTCAGATTACAGACGTGCTTTCAAGAGAGAATATCGACCTTCGCGCTATGTCTATTGCCGACACTCAGGATTTCGGTATCTTAAGACTTATCGTATCTGATACCGACAAGGCAATTGCAGTGCTCAGAAAAGAGAAGTGCATTGTAACGGAGAATGAGGTTATCGGCGTTCGTATGCAGAATAAGCCCGGCGCACTTGCAACAGTTGTCAAGGTGCTCTCAGAGGCAGACATCAACATTGAATATATGTATGCCTTCAACGGCTCAACACCTCACCATTCCTACCTTGTTCTGAGAGTTGACGACAACGACAAGGTTGCCGATATGCTTCTTCAGCACGGTATTAAGTGCATTACAGAGGAGCAGGCTTCAGAGCTGTAAGAAGAAACAAGGCATAATCCTCAGCCTAAAGCCGAGAATGAGCTATAATAAACAACACGCCTTTATCCTTTCGGATAGAGGCGTGTTTTTGTATATAGCGCTGTTAAAACCTGATGTTAACATTGAATTCCTTTTTGCACTTGGGACACCGCACCGTGTGCTTGCCCTTATTCTTCTTAACCCGCAAGAAGACCTTGCAGTTTTTGCATTTGATGTAGCGGTGAGTTTTGAAGTCGCGGATACGGTTTTTCTGACGGATAAAGAAATTTTTAACCGAGGCTTCAAGCTTCATATATGTGAGGTTTTCTCTTTGCCGGCGGTAAAGATTCTTTGAAAGCACGCGGAATACTATCAGTCCTGCCAAAAGAACCTCGACTATATAAATCACAAGTGAGAAAATAAAGCTGCGGATAAAAATCATCAGGAAAAAGCTTATTACCACAAGGGAGGCATAAACAATGAAGAGGAAACCGCTGAGCTTATCAAAGCCGTTTCTTCCCACCATAAAGCGTTGAATTTTACCGAAAAAACCGTCCATAAAAACAATCACTCGCTGTAAGATTTGTTAAAATCAGCCCTCTTCGCTGAGCCTTCTGCCCATAAGCACACCCATTACAGATGCCATCATAAGTCCTCTTGTCCAGCCTGAGCTGTCGCCCAAGCAGTAGAGTCCCTTGATATTTGTGCTGAGATTTTCGTCCATCTTAACACGGTTTGAGTAGAATTTAAGCTCAGGGGAATAGAGAAGAGTCTCTGTACTTGCAAAGCCGGGAACAACATTGTCCATAGCTTTGATGAAGTTGATGATATTGGTCATAGCGCGGTAGGGCATAGCGGCGGTAATGTCGCCTGCAACCGCATCGGGAATAGTTGGCTTGACATTTGAGTGGTGAAGCTCTTTTTCCCAGGTGCGCTTACCGTCTAAGATATCGCCGAATCGCTGAACAAGAATCTGGCCGTTTGCCAGCATATTTGTAAGCTCGCCCACCTTTTGAGCGTAGGCGATAGGCTGGTTGAAGGGATATGTAAAATTGTGGCTGACAAGAATAGCAAGGTTGGTGTTGTCCGATTTGATATCCTTGTAGCTGTGACCGTTAACAACTGCCAGGTTGTTGTCATAATTTTCCTGACTTACAAAACCGCCGGGATTCTGGCAGAAGGTACGAACCTTATTTTTGAAGGGGGCAGGGTAGCCTATGAGCTTAGACTCATACAGTACCTCGTTGATATCCTCCATAATCTCGTTTCTAACCTCGATACGCACACCGATGTCAACAGTACCGGGCTGATGCGCAATATTGTGATCCTCGCAAACCTTTTCAAGCCAGTCGGCACCCTTTCTGCCGGTGGCAACTACAATGTGCTCGCCATAGACGGTTTCCTGAGTTTTGTCGCCGTCAAGGTGTGCGAGAGTAACGCCTGAACAAACGCCGTCTTTGATGATGACATCTGTGCAGTCGCAGTTAAATAGTATATCCACGCCGTTTTGAAGCAGGAACTGCTCAATATCATAGTAGAGAGTCTGAGCCTTCTCTGTGCCAAGATGACGGATGGGACAGTCAACAAGCTTAAGGCCGGAGCTGATTGCCTTCTTGCGTATTTCCTTTACCTTATCGGGGTTTGAAATGCCCTCGATTTTGGAATCAGCGCCGAACTCAAGGTAAATTTTGTCTGTGTAGTCAATAGTTTCCTGAGCAAGTTTTTCGCCGATAAGCTGAGGAAGGTCGCCGCCGACCTCATAGCTCAGAGAGAGCTTTCCGTCAGAGAAAGCGCCTGCGCCGGAAAAGCCCGTGGTAATATGGCAGTAGGGCTTGCAGTTAACGCATTTTCCTGTTTTTGACTTAGGACAGCTGCGCTTTTCAACAGCTCTGCCTTTTTCAACAATAAGAATTTTCTTCTTACTGCCCTTTTTAATCATTTCAAGAGCGGTAAAAATACCCGCAGGACCTGCGCCGATAATAATAACATCGTAATTCATATTACTATCTCCTTTTAGGTTTAGCCACTTTAGTTGTGTTGTTCTACCAATTTAGTATTCTATCATCTATTAGGGATAAAGACAAGAGATAATCGTAAATTAAATGTAAACTAAAAGGAAATAAACAACGGCATTTCTAAAGATACGGCAAGGGGCACAGGCTTAAAGGATGCGCCCTTATCAGGCGGCGAAGCTAAGCTATTTTTCAAACAGCTCAAGGCTTTTGAAGCTTTCATCCAAGATATCGCAGGAGGCGTGGAGCTTTTTGAGCTCCTCTTCCTCTAAGGAGAGCTCAATGCTTCTGTCTATTCCGCCTCTGCCGATAATCGAGGGGTTGCCGATGAACACATCTCTTATGCCGTATTCGCCTCTGAGTCGGGAAGAAGTGGTGAGCACGCTCTGCTCGTCTGAGAGAATAGCTCTGACAATTCGGCTGATTGCCATACCTATTCCGTAGTAAGTGGCTCGCTTGGCGTTGATAATTTTCTGGGCTGCATTCCTGACCTCTATGCTGATTTCCTCTAAATCCTCACGCAAGAATTTATCACTGTCGCCCTCAATCACCTTCCTCACCGGCTTTGTGGCAAGAAGCGCCTGTGACCAAGGGGTGAACTCGCTGTCACCGTGCTCACCTATGACATAGGCGTGGACATTCTTCGCGTTTATGTGGAAGTACTCGCCTAAAAGGAAGCGAAGCCGAGCGGTGTCAAGGGTTGTGCCGGTGCCGATGACTCTGTTTGAATTGAAACCGCTGAGCTCGTATGTGATACGGGTCATAATGTCAACAGGGTTTGTGGCAACTAAAAAGATACCCGCAAATCCGCTTTTTACCACAGGGTCAACTATGCTCTTGAATACCTCGGCATTCCGTTTGAGAAGCTGAAGCCGTGATTCCCCCGGCTTTTGATTAACTCCGGCAGAGATAACAACAATATCTGCGTCCTTGCAGTCGGGGTAATCTCCTGCGGATATCTTCATACTTGTACCTGAGAACGCCACTCCGTGGTTTAGGTCCATAGCCTCTCCTACGGCACGAAGCCGGTCTATATCAATCAGCACCATCTCATCGCATAAGTTCTGATTAAGCGCCGAGTAGGCAAAGCTCATTCCCACCATACCTGTGCCGATAAGCACTACCTTTTTGCTGTTTGTGTTCATATTTTCTCTCACCTTTTACGAATATCTGTCAGTTTGTAGTATTCGCTGTTTTTGCGAGAAAATACTCTTCTTCAAGCACTTCTAAATATGCGTAATAGGTTTCGCCTGTGTGAGCGCATATTACCGCCGCAGGGAGCACAGGCTCCGTAGGGAATTCGTCAGCAGTCCCTATGCTGTCCATCATAAAGCCCGAAAGTGCCCGAAGCTCAGGAGAGCTGCTGCCTGACATCAATGTCAGTCCGTTGCACAGAGGCTTTTCTTCGCAGAGAAGTGATGCAAGATTCTGCATATATTCGTAAAGCGTCAGACTGTAAGGCGGTACGGAAATTTCTCTGTTGTAGTAGTCCTGCACCGTTGGCGCAATTGCCACAGCCGAGTCAAGAAATGCCTCGATATCTCTGTAACCGTTTTTGTAGCCCGTGTGCTTATATCCCGCAAGGGCGCAGAAGCGTTTTTGCATAGCCTTGTAGATGCTGTGGAAGTTTTCGTCGCCCTCTTTCGGCAATTCCAGGGTAACGCCGTATTTTGTATATCCCCAGTCTGTCGGCGGAATGTAAGCGATAAAGTCCTCAGGGTTTACTATGTTGTAAATTCCGCTGTACTTAGGTGAGGCCGCGTCGGCCTTTACGGTGGTGTTGGGCGAGGCAAAGGTGTAAGCTGTGAGGGAGAGAAATTCACCCTCGTCGGCAAGAGCCTTTGATGTGAGGTTTGCCACAGCTCCGCCCCGTGAGTGCCCTGTAAGAAGAATTTTTGTCTTGCTTTTGTCAATGCTATATCTATTTATATAGCTTTCAATTTCACTTAATGCGAAGTCAGAGGCAGAGGTAAATCCTGCGTGAGTGTCAGAGGTGCCGATGCTGAAATTTGAGTACCACTCAGCGCCCTGCGTACCTCTGAAAACCACAAGGATTTCCCTTTCGCTTTTGCCATCCACTCTCTCGTTGCCTGTACATTCCCGTGTGCCTACGGTGAAAGAAATTCCGCTTCCGAAGTAATCCTCTTGCAGACGGGTAAAGGTTTCCGTGTTTTCATATCCGAGACCGGTAAGCTTCTCTTTTGCCTCTCCGTCTTGGTAGGAGGCTGCGCAGAGCAGCATACATTCTTTTGCTTTTTCGAGAGAAAAGCTTTCGTAGTTCATTTCTTGCTCTGTCTCTGCGGATACGGCAGAGGACTCTTTCTCATTGCCAAAAAATACACCGCAGAGACAAATAAGTAATGCCGCTGCGGTGAGAATGATAGAAATAACAGTTGTTTTTTTCAAGCTGACGACCTTCTCATATGCCAAGTATTGCTGAAGCAATGAAGAAGTAAACAAGCAGAGAAACGGCGTCAACGATAGTTGTGATAAAGGGAGAAGCCATAACCGTAGGGTCAAGGTGTACCTTTTTTGCTACCATAGGAAGCGAACAGCCGATGAGCTTTGCCACTACGACAGTTGCTACCAGAGTAAGGCTTACCACCAGGGAAATGGCAGGAGTGATATCGGGATTTTGCATCATCAGTCCGTCAACAAGAAGCATTTTGCCGAAGTTGACAATACCGAGGGTTATACCGCAAAGAATAGAGATACGGCACTCCTTAAAGAGGACATAGAAAATATCCTTAAACTCAATCTCTTCAAGAGATAGGCTTCGGATAATTGTAACCGATGCCTGACTGCCTGCGTTACCGCCTGTACCCATAAGCATGGGAATAAAAGCGGTCAGGGCAATAGACGCTGCAAGCTTATCTTCAAAGCTTGAGATTATTATGCCCGTAAATGTGGCAGAAATCATAAGAAGTAATAACCAAGGAATTCTGTGCCACCAGGTTTCAAAAACGCCTATCTTTGTGTAGGGCTTGTCGGTGGTAGCCATAGCGGCCATTTTCTGGATATCCTCGGTGGTCTCCTCAACCAAAACATCCACAGCGTCGTCAACAGTAACAATGCCCACAAGCCTGCCTTCTGTATCGACAACGGGAATTGCCATAAGGTCGTAGTTGTTGATGGCCTGAGCAACAAGCTCTTGGTCATCAAGAGTTCCCACGGAGATAACATTGGTCTCCATCAGATCCTCAATAGTTGCGTCCTCCTCAGCGAGAAGAAGGGTTTTGATTGTGATAATGCCGATGAGGGTGCCGTCGTTTTTAACAACATAGCAGGTGTAGATAGTTTCTTTATCAACACCTGTACGGCGAATACGCTTTATAGCTTCCTCAACGGTCATGTTGGGCCTGAGATAGACAAACTCCGTTGTCATAATGGAGCCTGCGCTGTCGTCGGGATATTTCAGAAGCTCGTTGATATCCTTGCGAGCCTGAGGGTCAGCCTGACGCAAAATGCGTTTTACAACATTGGCGGGCATTTCCTCAATAATATCAACGGCGTCGTCGGCAGAAAGCTCGTCGATAACCTCTTTAAGCTCAGAGTCTGAAAAGCCTTTAATAAGAAACTCCTGAGTATCATCGTCCATCTCAACAAACACATCTGCTGCAAGCTCCTTGGGGAGCATCCTGAAGAGCAGAGGTATTTTTGAATTGTGCATATTCTCGAAGAGCATAGCGATATCGTAGGCGTTCATTGTGCCCAGAATATCTCTGAGAGTCTTATATTTCTTCTCTTCGAGAAGCTTGTCGATTGTGACATCGACAGTTAAAATTGTCCTTTCCATAGTCTTTCCTCCTAAAGTGTAGGCAGGTTGGCTCTGCGGCAAACCTCCTCTGTTTAGATAGGCGGAAGTAAAAGACATTGTTCTCGGAAAAAGATTATTTGTTCAGCAAAAGCTTCAGGACGCAACAGAGAGCTGTTGCGCAATCATAACAACTTCGCCCGGGAACATTGCCGGTACTACCTCCTGCGTCCATTAACTTTCACCTCGTTTTTATAAATACTATGCAAGAAAGCGGATATTACTCCATCATATTCTTACTTAATAAGTTTACTCCAAACATTTTGCCTTGTCAAGGAAACGAAAAGGAAAAATAAAAAAATGGGCGGTAAAAAACGAATGTTTTTACAGCCCATTTGTGTGAATATATGTGTTTGTTATCCGATAACACGGACTCTGATAACATCCTCAAGAGCATCAATAGCAGTAAGGGCATCAGCGGTATCACCGATAGTGTCAATTACCATGTAACCGTAGTCGCCGCGGCTCTTTGATTCCATATTCTCAACATTTGCGCCCTGTGCCGCAAGTGCGCTTGTGATAGCGGCAATTACATTGGGCTTGTTTCTGTGAAGAACACAGAAACGCTTGTCGCCTGTTCTTGCCATTGAGAGGTTGGGATAGTTAACAGAGTTAACAATGTTGCCGTTCTCAAGGTAATCCTTAATCTCGTCAGCAGCCATAACAGCGCAGTTGTCTTCGCTTTCGGGAGTGGAGGCGCCAAGGTGAGGAATAGCAACAACATTCTCCTCGCAGAGAAGGTCGTCTGTTGCAAAGTCTGTAACATACTTTGCAACCTTGCCGGACTTGAGAGCCTCTAAGAGGTCGGCGGAGTTTACAAGACCGTCACGGCTGAAGTTGAGGATACGAACACCGTCCTTCATAGTTGCGATGGTATCCTTGTTGATAGTTTCTTTTGTGGAGGGGTTGAGGGGAACATGAACAGTGAGATAGTCGCTGTTCTTGTAAACCTCGTCAAGGCTTGCGGCGTGCTTGATATGACGGCTTAACTTCCAGGCTGCATCAACAGAGAGGTAGGGGTCGTAGCCGTAAACTTCCATTCCGAGAGCAACAGCGGCGTTTGCTACCAGAATACCGATAGCGCCGAGACCGACAACGCCCAGAGTTTTGCCTGCAATCTCAGGACCTACGAACTGGCTCTTGCCCTTTTCAACGGTTTTGCCCAGAGCGTCGCCTGTACCCTTGAGACCCTTTTCCCAGTCAATACCGCCGACGATGTCACGGCTTGCAAGGAAGAGACCGGCAAGAACAAGCTCTTTAACAGCATTTGCGTTAGCGCCGGGGGTGTTGAATACTACAATACCGTCTTCAGCGCACTTGTCGCAGGGAATGTTGTTTGTGCCGGCGCCTGCTCTTGCAATTGCAAGGAGGCTCTCAGGCATATCCATATCGTGCATAGAAGCAGAACGAACCATAATTGCGTCGGGATTCTCAACTGCTTCGCCATAGTTATAGTTTGCACCTAAACGGTTTGTGCCGATAGCTGCGATTTTGTTAAGTGTAAGAATATTATACATTTTCTGCCTCAAACTCCTTCATAACTTCAATGAGTTTCTCTACACCCTCAACAGGCATAGCGTTGTAGATAGAAGCACGCATACCGCCAACAGAGCGATGGCCCTTGATGTTGACAATGCCTGCATCTGTGCAAGCCTTGATAAACTTAGCGTCAAGCTCGTCGTTGCCTGTGACGAAGGGAATATTCATTAGAGAACGGTCCTCCTTAACTACTGTGCCCTTGAAGAGCTTGGAGCTGTCAAGGAAATCGTAGAGCATATTTGCCTTTTTAAGGTTGATCTCGTACATTTTATCAAGACCGCCGACTGTGTTCTTAAGCCACTCAAGAACGAGCTTAGCTATGTAGATTGTGTAGCAGGGAGGAGTGTTGAACATAGAGCCGTTATCAGCGTGAGTCTGGTAGTTGAACATAGTGGGAGTAATCTCCTGAGCGTTGCCGATAAGGTCCTCGCGGATAATTACAACGGTAAGACCGGCAGGAGCCATATTCTTTTGAGCGCCGGCATAAAGAACGCCGAACTTGCTTACATCAATCTTGCGGGAGAGAATGCAGGAAGAAACATCGGCTACAAGGGGAACATCACCGGTATCGGGAAGCTCGTGGTATACTGTGCCGTAGATTGTGTTGTTCATGCAGATGTGGAAGTAGTCTGCATCGGGAGTGAAGGTGGATTTATCAAGCTTGGGAATGTAAGAAAAGGTTTTGTCTTCAGAGGAGGCAACAATGTTAACATTGCCGTAGCGTGCAGCTTCTTTTGCAGCCTTCTTTGCCCACTGACCCGTTACAACATAGTCGGCTTTTCCGGACTTTGTCATAAGGTTCAGGGGAACCATTGCAAACTGAGATGAAGCTCCGCCCTGAAGGAAGAGAACCTTGTAGTTGTCGGGAATCTCCATAACCTCGCGGAGGAGTGCCTCTGCCTCTTTTATAATACCGTCGTAAACCTTACTGCGGTGAGACATTTCCATAACTGACTGGCCTGAGCCCTTGTAATCCAGCATTTCCTCAGCGGCTGTTTTGAGCACCTCCTCGGGAAGTACAGAAGGACCTGCAGAAAAATTATAAACTCTTGACATTACTGACACCCTTTCATACATAGTGCATTTTAATGCAGACTATGCATTATATAATATATTAAAACATTATCTATTATATTACTTTGATGAAGCGTAGTCAAGAAAAAAAGTAGAAAAATGAAGCTGTCCGGCAAATTCGGACAGCTTCATCGGTAATCCTTTTATCTATCACGGAAAACATCGTAGTCTCTGCTTTTGGGGGCAGGTCTGTTTTTCTTCTTAGAGCCTTTGCCGCTGCTGTGCTTTTTCTTGATTAACCGGCTTAGATTCTTGAAGAAATATCCCATATGAGCAAAGGCAGAGCCCAAAGCGGTCACAACTCTCTTGAGGCCCGTGACAAACTGCTGAGAAGCAGAGGGCTTTCTGGGTACAAGTCCCGAAGAGTCTTGACGGACTTGTCTGGGGGGTGCAGTTTCAAAGTTTTCTTCAAAATAATCGCTGCTTGACTTGTAACCTCTTACCTGTCCTTTTTGAGCAGGCGCCTCTTTCTTTTGCTCTGCGCGCCGGAGTACGTCGTAGTCAGCCTCTTTTCTTCTTTCACGGCGGTCATAGGCGCGTTCTTTGGCATTCTTTTTGCCCATATAAAAAGAGAGCGCAACAAAGCCCAGAATAAGAAGAAGTATTACAACAAGAACAGTTATAATAATCGGCCAGGGGTTGAATTTATCGGCAGGATTTTTTGTGCTGTTAAACTTGATGCTCTCAAGACAGGACTTGATTAATGTCAGCTCGTCAGAGGTAAAGCTGTCGCCCACAGACTGAGAGGTGATAAAAATATTCTTACCTCCCACAAGGGTAACACTCTGTTTGCCGTAAATAACAACACCCTGCTCGGTGGAATACTTCTGAGAAAAATCAAGGAAGAGCACACCGCCGTATTCACCCTCGGTGCAGTCTATGTATCCGTCATTCTGGAGCATATCGCTTTTGTAGCTTTGGAGTGCCTGACGGTCAAACTCCGCAAAGCTGCCAAGCTCCAGGGTTTTTTCATTCTGAACCATAGAAACGAAGATGCTCAGCGCACCGTCGGGAGTTATGGCCTCAAGGTAGGTGGTGCCCGAAGGGTCCAGAGATGAGCCGTCTTCGTACATAGTTTCAACAATCATTGTATCGGGCAGACTTATGCTCATTTTAAGGTCCGGGAGCTTATATGCAACGCTTTCGGCAGATACCGTAACAATGCACAGAAGCGTCAAAATTACAGCAAGCATAACTGCCGATAAACGACGAAGTGTTTTCATTATCTGTCACATCCTTATCCGTGGGTAATTCTAACCTAAATGAGTAGCTTTGTCAACGAATGAAAAATTAATATTTTTGAGCTTTTTTAGCTCTTTTTGTTTCTTTTTTGTATGCCTTTACCCTCTCTTTGAGATACGCAAAGGTTTTTTCTTCACCCTCTGTGCTGAGCATAGTCAAAAGCTCTTCAAGCTCATCAGAGGTTTCGGGATGAATAAAACGGGTGTTCTTTGCTTTCAGAAAATAGTTAAGGGGGTCGGAATCCTTGTAGTTTTTGCCGTTGTAGGTTTTGCTGGCGGCAACTCTGTCGCAGAACATCTCGGCAAGATAGTTGTAGGGCATCTTAACAGGCTCGTTAACCTTTGTTTTGGGGTTGTAGTCAGTCCAATATTCAAAGTGGTGGCGGTTTCTTCCTTTGTGATGAAGCCAAGCCTTGGAGTAGCCGAAGAGCTCACGCTCGCGCTCGTTGGGACTTCTCTTGCCCTGGTAGTACTTAGCCCCCGAAGCAAACTCCTGGTGACTGTACTTGGAAAGGTCGTGAAAAAGCCCCTGAAAGCCGATGCCTGCCCTAAAGCAATTAGCCATTACCTTGTGGCGGTGTTTTGTAATTGTATTAAAATGTCTGAAAAAATGTCCCATATAAATTCCTTCTATAGATAATCTTTCGGTTAACCCTTAAGATGTATTATATGATAGTCTTGTTTGCTTAAAGCAAAAGATATTCTCCTAAATCTAAAAACTAACGCAAAACTGAATAAGTCCTATTACGAACAAATGGAGAGGATAGTATATGTAAAAAAACCACTTCATAAATTTGCCTGATTTTTGTTCGCGTGAGCTTCTTTTACCGTTATACAGCAAAATAATCGGTATAGCAAAGACAACGCCGAGTTGCAGTATGCCGTAGACCTTATCCAATGCAAAGAAGTAGACTGCTGCGTATATCGCAACATAAAAAATCATCCACAGAAACTGTGCCTTGGGATTTCCTCTGTTTGTTCCGAAAGCCAAAATACACAAGCTTGCAATACAGGACCAGTCGCTTGGAAAACTGATAAGGCATATCAGAATCACAAGCAGTATTTTTATGGGATTCTGCTTGATTTTTTCACTGTTTACTACCCTGAGCATAACAAGTCCCCATGCAAGGGACCACATAACGCTTGTCTGATTCAGAAAGCTTCCGTAATAAAAAGGAATGAAGGATTTTATGCCCGCAAAATCATTTGATGCAAAAACATAAGCAAAATGTGAAATAAAGGCAAACACAAATAAACGCCGGGTGTATTTGTTAATATCCTTTGTGTAATGGTACCCCTCTGCTATAAAATAACACATAATAGGGCAGGTGATTCTGCCGATAATATGCATTATAATCGGAACTATATCTTTTGGATAGCCGGGGAATACCAGCCAAGCAATATGGTCAACCGTCATTGCTGTTATAGCAATGATTTTCAGCATATCTGAATTAAGTGTTTTCTTAATCTTCATAAGCTTTTCTCCTGAAATTTCGCATCAATACGGTTTTCTGCTCTCTTTACGGCATCGCAGAATAGGCAGAACAGCAATTTTTGTTTTTTTCTCCTTTTGTTTTTGGTAAAATATCTGCCTGTGTACCGAAGCTTATCTGTCTTTCGGTTATTTTTTTATGAGAGAAGAATCTTTTACTTATGTACTTCTCCTCAGCGCAAACTTCCTTACCTCATATTTGTCTTTATTTTCAGTTCGGCAATAGCACAGTAATGTAATACTGTGAATTCGTCAGGGGCGATGTGATTAAGAAGCTGTTTGTGTTCTTGTTCCCAAAATGCAATCTGCTGCTCGGTAAGCGACGCGCCGATACCTCTGCAGGCTTTCATTCGTCCGTGCCAACTGTCACGGGTAAATCTGACATTAATCTTGAATTCCTCGTGGTATACAAGGTCAAATTTTTCCTGATAGCAATCCGGTATCTCAATTTGGCGCAGCTTTTCCCCTGCGCCGCTCCAAAGCGGATTGTATTTTAAGACAAGCTCTTCGCTTGCTCCGGCAATCCTATCTTCAAACGGCAGCCATGCCATATATAGAATCAGAATACTGCCCTTTTGCTTCAACATACGGTAAAGTTTAGGCATAACTTTTTCGTGGTCAAAATACCAGAAGCATTGACAAGCTGTTATTACATTAAAAGAATGGTCGGGGAAATCAATATCCTCAGTTGGCACAGCATAATAGTCTATATTCATTCCTTTTGAAAGAAATTTTGCCTGTTCAATCTGATTTTCTGAGATATCTGTTCCTGTCCATTTTGCTCCGTATTGATACATATTCCTCGGAAGAACACCTGTACCTGTTCCGATATCAAGAGCCTGTTGCCCGGTTACGCATAAATTTCGATCTATGATTTTTCGGTAAAGTTCCTGCGGGTAAATATCACGGTATTTAGCATAATCCGGAGATGTTCTGCCCCAGTCGAACGGCCTTCCGCAATCTATGTTTTTGTTGAAAATCTGCACTTAATAACCTCCGCTAAAGCTCACCTTGAGTATTTGCCTGCAAACAGCCGTATTTTTTAGCAACGCATAGCACCGTTTGCCAGTCCGCGGGAACATATCCGACTGCGAATCGGGAGCCGTCATACAAAATTACTGTCGATAAAATCAATCAGTGCCTTTTTGTTAACCTGATTATGATTGTTTATATACCATGCAAAAGCTTCGCTTAATCCGTCTTGCATTGTTTTCACATTTGGCATCAGTTCGTACTGCTTTGAGACATCAAGACAATATTCGTAATTATAAAAAGGAAAATATTTTCTTTGTTCAATATCAGCATCAACACTCACAAATCCAGCTTGCTTGCCGACTGCATTGTAGCAAATCTCCGCCCACTCACGAACAGATATTGTTTCTTTGTTTCCTACATTAAAAATGTGCTCTGAGGGCTTTCTTTCCAAAATAATATCAATAAACCGGCATAAATCGTGAACATGGAAAAACTGCAATTTCATTTCTCCGTTTTGAGGAATGTAGAATTTTCTGTTTTCCAAAGCACAGTCAAACACAAAAGCTTCTCTGTAAACATTATTCATTTGACCGTATAGGTATGGCGGTCTGAGAATATAAGCATTGGGGTTTCTTTTCAACAACGCCTTTTCCGCTTCAATTTTGTCGGTGCCGTATTTGCCCCAAAACTTATTTTCGTTCAATTCTGAATATTCCTGAAACGGTTGCTTAGCATACTCCGGATATACCGCGCTTGAGCTGATAAAAACATATGCTTCACACTCGTCTAGCGCATCTAACAGTAAATTTACATCTTTCGCCGTATAGCCGGTATCAATGACTGCATCAAAATGATACTTTTGCAAACATTCTCCTAAATCATGCCTGTCTGCTTCAATCAATTTGACTCCTTCTGATTGCTGTCGTGTATTTCTGTTGAGTACATAAACCTCTTCGCCTTTCGCCTCAAAGTATTCAGCAATATATCTACTTACAAATACAGTTCCGCCTGTTACCAATACTTTTTTCATAACACTCTCCTTATGCTGATATTTATTTGCTCTCAAGCCCTGACATCAGCACAATGTTCTCAATGTGCTTTGTGTAGGGGAACATATCAACACCTTGGAATTTTTCGATTTTATATCCCTGTTTTTGCATATATCTTATGTCTCTCAGCTGAGTGTCGATGTTGCAGGAGATGTAGACAATTCGCGGTGGCTTTACATCAGCGAGAGCTTCTAAAAAGCTCCTTGAGCAACCGGCTCTGGGAGGGTCAAGGAAAACTGCGCTCAATGGCACACCCTTTTCTTTAAGCTCCTTTATATAGTCCTTGGAGTCGGCGCAGACAAGGCTAACATTATTTATATTGTTGAGCCGTGCATTTTGTTTTGCATCGCGTACTGCGCTTTTATTTAGCTCAACAGAGTATACCTTTTTGACGCTTTTTGAGGCAATCATACCGATTGTACCTGTACCGCAGTAGGCGTCAAGTATGGTGTCGCTCTCCCGAAGATCCGCCATATCAATTGCCATTTTATAGAGATTCTCTGCCTGTTCTGAGTTAATCTGGAAAAACGAATTGCAGCTTATGATAAAGTTAAGACCGCAGACTTTGTCGGTGATGTATTCCTTACCGTAGATTACCTTGGGATTTTCCCCTGCAGTGAGTTTATTGTCACCGCTTTTTGAAATGATAACAGAAGAGACCTTAGGCACCTCTTTTACAAGTGCTGAGGAAAAGGCTTTTGCACAGGGAAACATTGAATTGCTGTTAATAACAAGTAATGCCATAATCTCGCCTGTTGAAAAGCTCTGCCTTACAATCAGACTCTTAACTGTGCCTTGTCCTGTTCTACGGTCGTATGGGGAAATTTTGAAGCTTTTAAGCAGCTTGCATACCGCAGCCGCAACATGATTTTGCTCCTTTGTGTGCAGGGCACAGCCGCTTACTTCAACCATACTCTGATTGACGGATTGATAAATCCCTGCTGCGATTTCGCCGCTTCTGAGCTTTTTGAAAACAAACTGCGCTTTGTTGCGATAATGAAGACTCTTGGGTGAGGGAATTATCTTCTCCATAGGGCAAAGGCGGTTGAATCTTAATCTCAGCTCATTTTGTTTATATCTGAGCTGACGGTTGTAATCCATATTTGAAAGCTGGCATCCGCTGCATTTTTTGGCTGCACGGCAATAGATTTCTTTATCCATAATAGTATCCCTGCATTTTTGTTAGATAAAATCAGTATACCACAGAAGCGCCTTTAATGGAATACTTTGTAAAAAAATCTTGCTACATCAACGCAAATAGATTATAATTAACTTAATAATATGAATTATTGTGCAGGAGGATGTGCTGTGAGAAAATTTAGAGCTATAATCTCTTTACTGCTTATATCCGTTATTCTTTCGTCTTTTAGCGGTTGTATTGTAAAACTGCCTGACCCTAAGGAGATGTCAAGTGCCGACGAAGCGTTGGCTATGGGCTTTACTGCCGGAAATTATGTTGAGACTGTTTCTGTTGGAGAGTATTCATTTTTTACGGTTAATATTAAGTTCGATTATGAATACGATGTAAAATGGTCATCCTCCGATACAAAGATTGCAACGGTGGACTCAAACGGCAGAGTTGACGGTATAGCACCGGGCAAGGCAACAATAACAGCAAAGGCAAAGACGGCTGAGATAAACTACGACATAACAGTGACAAAAGCAAAGAATAAGTCTCTCAGCAACACTACTGCAATAGTAGCAAACGGCAGTGTTGCCGAAAGAAATATGAGCAGTGACAGCAACGCAAAGCTGTATGCAATTCTTGTGAATTCACACTCAGGCTGTGCAACTGTTTACACCTACAATGCCAGCGGTGTTTACAATGTCCCTGTCCGTGCAATGGTTTGCTCTGTGGGCAAAGGCTCAAAGACTGTTGCCGATTCTTATAATATCGGCAGTAAGTATTCTTGGTCTTATGAGGACGGCAAAAACTACCATTACTGCACAGAGTTCGGCGAGTACAAGTTCTGCTCAACACCTTACAGCGAGCAATCTGCCGATACGCTCTTAACCGACGAGTACAACAAGCTGGGAAAAGCCGTAACAAGCGGAGATGTGTGGCTGTCTTCGGCAGATGCACAGTGGATATATGACAACTGTGACGCGGGCACCACCGTTAAGGTGACAGATAGCTCATCGTACAATGCATTAGGCGTGCCTAATGCAATGAAGCTGGGCGATAACGCAAAATACAAGAATTGGGATCCTACTGACAGCAGTAAGGACAACCCTTACAGTAAGCTTAAGCCTACCTTCACAGGCCTTGAGGAGCTTAATATTCCTTTGGGCGGAGTGTTCAATTCCTATAGAGATGTTGCAGCTTACGATACCTGCGGAAACAAATCAACAGAAGGAATCATTGTGGAGTCAGCGGTGAGATGCGATATTGAGGGAAGATATATCGCCTCTTACTTCTTTACAGATGACATGGGCAGAACAACCCGACAGGACAGAGTTGTCATTGTCAGCGAATAAGAAAAATAACAACCGAACAGAACAAAGGAACCGCCGTGGACTAAATATCCACGGCGGTTCCTTTGTATCGGTTACTGTATGCTGTTTTTGTTTACTGGGGTTGTTTTGCAGCCTCGGAGAAGAGTACCTTCAGAGTCTCATAATCCGCAACGCCTGTTGAGGATAGACCGTTGCTCTCTTGGAAGAGGGAGATTGCGTTTTCGGTACCGCTGCCGTAGTAGGAGGTGGGGGAGTCGCCTTCGTCAAAGCTTAAGTAGAGAAGATCTACAAGTCTTTGCTGAATAGCCTTGATATCCTCGTTTTCATCGCCTATCTTGTAGCTCTTTGAGGAAGAAAGGTCGATGTTGTAGCCGTTTGCGGCGGCGCCGGAGGAGTTGTTTTGGGCAGGTTCTGTGGCTGCTTGTGTGGTGTTCACCTTGCTCGGGGTGACGGTGGAGCCGTCTGTTGAAAGAGTGGTGGACATAAAGAGAAGCACAAGAGTCTCATAATCGGCAACACCTGTGTCAGAGAGGCCGTTGGCTGTCTGGAATGCCTTTACCGCCTCGGCGGTTTTGTTGCCGTAGTAGGTAGTAGCGGAGTCATCCGAGTCAAATTTAAGGTAGCCGAGGTCTATAAGTCTCTGCTGAATTGCTTTTACATTTGCGTTGTCTGCACCTACCTCATAGGACATATCCTTTGCGAGCTTGATGCCGTAGCTTTCTGCCAGGGACTCACCCTCAACTGTCTGACTTACATTTTCGGGATACATCTTGCTGAGCATAAAGTTCTGAGTGCTGATTAATGTTCCGCCCTGACGGCTGAGCGATGAAACGGGAAGCTGATATGTGTTGCCGTTTTTAAGGGCAGAAATGGATTTTAGGGCGGCGTTGGCTTTTAAGTAGTCAAGAACCTCTGCATCATCGTAGAAAATGAATTCCGGGTTTGAAAGCCTCAGAATATTCTGGTCAACCTTGCTGTCGGTAAAGTTTGCGGCAACATTGGTAGCGCAGAGGTAGTTGAGCAGAATACCCTCAGCAGTGCCGTCTGCAAAAGAGCAGAGCCTGCCTGCTTCGTCAAGATAAAGGTAGCAGACGAGCTTTACAATTGTGGAGCCTTCTACTTCCTTTTCTGCTTCCTCTAAGGTGCCGACAAGCCTGTTGTAAGCGTCCTCGCCGGCTTTCTTTCCCTCAACAAGGCCGCCGAGCATTGTGCCCAAAGAGCGGTAAACCGTAGCGAGCTGTTCCAAATCGGAGGGGACATACATATTGACAACTTCAATGTCCTTATCCTTGAGAGCGGTGACGGTGGAGTCGTCGAGTGCCTTGTCGGTCAGTACATACTCAGCACCGCTTGCGATAATCTTCTCAACATCGGGTTTGGTTTCATCTCCGACACTTGCGATGTATTTTGTCATCTCCTCCTGAGTACAGGAATCGCTGATGGCGCAAATCTGCGTGCTGTATCCTATGTAATAGATAATATCTGCAAGATTGTCAGAAAGGACAGCAACCTTTTGGGGCTTATCCGAAAATTTAGTCTGCCCTACCGTAACAGGGTAATTCTTGTCAGAAGGACTGCATCCGCCGAAAGCAAAAACAACGCCTGCAACAAGAAGCAGGGCAAGTATAGCAGTAATAATTCTCTTTGACATACAAACGCCTCCGATATATATTAATCTAATGTAATAGTAAAGGTCAGATGAATTTGAACTAATGATAATCAATACACAACCCATTTTACTATTTTTTCGTCATATAGTCAAATAAAATGACAAAAAAATCCGTAATGTTCGGAAATTCAAAATAATTTCAAAAAAATTTCAAAAAAGGCTTGCATTTTCAAAAATCCTGTTGTATAATAAGCAAGCTGAGTTGAGAAACACAGCAAAAAAGAATACAGTTGGTGTTGATGACGCAGAGGGTCCACCCGTTCCCATTCCGAACACGGAAGTTAAGCTCTGTAGTGCCGACAATACTTGGCTGGTGACGGCCCGGGAAGATAGGAAGATGCCAACACATAAAGCTTCCACCCAATAGGGTGGTCGTTTTTTTTTGCCCGAAAGTGCGGTGCTTTCCGCAGTAGTATTACCTTTATGCCAATACAAAGAGCATTAATTTGAATAAGGCGGGAGGGAGTAGGTTACTGTATCTGCTTTCTGCTCATCTGCTTCTGTGCAAAAACAAAGCTCCTGCGGCACTTTGCCGTAGGAGCCTTTTCCTTTTAAAGTTTATGTATTTTTTAGTTTGCTTAAAAATGCGGATTACTCTGCTGTTTTTTCCTGTGCAACGGGTTCAGCATCAACTGTTACTGTAGGTGCAGAAGCTTTATCTTCGATTGCTTTTGAGCTGTCCTTTGTGATTACAAACATATCAAGCACAGCGGCACAGATTGTAATTAAAGCACCGATGAACATAAACCAGAAGCCGATACGGACAGAAGAGAAAGGAAGCACAGCAATGATGATACCGTAAAGACCGGTGAAGGTGAAGTTGAGTAATGCAACAACGCCTGCCCAGAACTTAAGTCTGAGAATACCGAGGAAGATTGTTGCAAGAGTGAGCAGGAAACCTGCCCAACCCATAAAGGAAGCAAGTCCGATGTGAGTGCCGTGGAAGTAGCTGTAGTTGTAAGGGAGAAAGGCGCCTATAAGCATCAGTAATGCTCCGCCTAAGACTACCAAGCACATAACATCCTTGTGAATATCCTTAAACAGTGAGCCTAAGGTCATATTTTTGAGACCCTTAAAGGTGTCTGTTAACTCTTTGAATTTTGCTTTGAAGTTCATAATGTCCACTCCTATAATTATTTGTTAAGATAATAATAGATTAGTCGGATTGATATGTCAAGGTTTATGAGGCTTTTTCTGAATATTCCACAAAAAAGCAAACAGAAGTGACGGTATATATGAAAAAATGCTCCGATTTGTCGGAGCATTTGAATCGGATTCTAAGCAAAGGCGTAGAGAATAAGCTGTGTGCAGAATATGATGGTAGATGAGCCCATAGAGGCAATGGAAAGCGCCAAAGAGGTTTTGTTCATTCCGCAGGCAAAACCGAGCTTTTGCGACAAAATGCTGAGCAAAAGCCCTATGGTACCGTTTGAATATGCACCTGTGATGCATGTGGCAACCGCGAAGATACCTTTGCCTGAAAATATAGAGCTGAATCCCAATACCGTGATAACTATTGCAAAATTGAAAGATACAATGGCAAATATCAGAGCCACTGTACCGAAAATAAGAGTAAATATTTTCCGGCGTTTACCGTGTACTGTGCCGGCAGCCGTCTGCTTTGCTTCCATTTCTCCACCCCGTTTGTACTGCTTGTCTTTAATTATACATTAAAGCGGAACAGTACCACATCGCCGTCTTTCATAACATATTCCTTGCCTTCACTGCGAACAAGGCCTTTTTCTTTAGCGGCGGTCATTGAGCCACAGGCGACAAGATCTTCATAAGCAATGACCTCTGCACGGATAAATCCGCGCTCAAAGTCGGTATGTATCTTGCCGGCGGCGCCGGGAGCCTTTGTGCCTTTTTTGATTGTCCAGGCACGAACCTCCTGCTTGCCTGCTGTAAGGAAGGAGATAAGCCCCAAAAGGGAATAACATTCGTTAATAAGTCTGTCAAGACCTGACTCGGAAAGTCCCAAATCAGAGAGGAACATCTCTTTGTCCTCTTTGTCCATTTCGGCAATATCCGCCTCTGTTTTTGCACAGATAGGCAGAACAGCGGCGCCCTCTGCGGCGGCACGCTCACGAACCTTTTTGAGTCCCTCGTTGTTCTCAATGCCCGATGCGAAATCCTCTTCGCTCATATTGGCGGCGTAGATGATAGGCTTGTTTGTGAGAAGCGCAACCTCGCCGAGGAGCAATGCCTCCTCCTCGGTACATTCCACAGAGCGTGCGGAATGACCTTCGTTAAGGGTTTCCAAAACTCGCTTGAAGAAATCAACCTCGGCCTGATATTTTTTATCGGCCTTCATCATTTTCTGAGCCTTGTCAGTGCGTCTCTCGATAATTTCAACATCGGAGAGAATAAGCTCCAGATCGATGGTGTCAATGTCTCTTATGGGGTCAACGCTGCCCTCAACATGAATGATGTCGCCGTCCTCAAAACAGCGGACAACATGGACAATGGCGTCGCATTCGCGGATATTGGAAAGGAATTTGTTGCCGAGACCTTCGCCTCTGGAGGCACCCTTAACAAGACCGGCAATATCAACGAACTCAATTGAAGCAGGAGTGTATTTGTCGGGATCGTACATTTCTGCAAGCTTGTCCAGCCTTTTGTCGGGAACCGCAACAACGCCCACATTAGGCTCAATGGTGCAGAAAGGATAGTTGGCAGACTGAGCGCCTGCGTTGGTAATTGCATTAAAAAGCGTGCTTTTGCCTACATTGGGCAAGCCTACTATACCGAGTTTCATGACTTAAATTCCTCCAAACAGTGAGATTATATAGTAAACCCCGTAGATTAGGGGTTGGTGTATCAGGTAAACAAAAAAGGCATTTTTGCCGAAGAGCGAGAAGAAGGGAACACGGGACTTATACATAGCTTCGGGAAACTGTCCCTTCCTTGCGCTTTTGCCGATAAATGCTCCTGCGAAGAAGGCGAAGCACCAGGGAAGCAGGGGAAAATAGTCGGCATAGGCAGAGGCGGGCGAGCGAAAGCCCAGCGCCATAAAAAATCCGCCGGAGTAGAGTGCATCGGGAAGCTCTATGCTGAGGGCGCCTATGCCAAGTCTGCCTGAGTCAACACCGTAGGTCAGCAGAAACAGGATTATGCAAACCGCAATTCCCAAAGCAGTAGGTATTTTGTCAATAGCTTTTCTCAGCGGTATAAACAGTAAAACACACACGCCCAAAAGGTGAAGCACACCGAAGATGATAGGCATATCAGGCATAACTATAAGAGAGCCCAAGGAAATAACCGCAGCGGCGGCTAAAATCTTGGTTCCTCTTTTCAGATTGCTGCTGCTGAGCTGAGAGGAGATACCGCAGATGATAACAAAGGTTGCCGCAAACGCAGGGCTTATATAGGCAAGAATATCGAAAAATTCTGCACAAAAGCTGTGGCCGAATACATACCCAAGGGTAAAGAGGCAGTGGTCAAAAATCATACAAAATACGCAAAAGCCTCTGATTTCGTCAAGAGCGTGAATACATCTTTTCCGAGCCAATTTACCACTCTTTTCAGATTTACTTGAATGATACTTAAAAATGTAGTATTATACATATTATCATATTTTTATCTGTTATACAAGAAAAAATAAATTATATTATGCAAGGAGAGATAAATTTGAGCTGCGTTTACGATTATTTACTGTTCGACTTGGACGGTACTGTTTCCGAGAGCGGTCCGGGAATCAAAAGGTGCATTGAACTTTCAATGGAAAGATTAGGCAGGAAATGTCCCGACCTTTCGGATTACAGTAAGTATATAGGACCTCCCCTCATCAATACTTTTATGGGACTTTGCGGTCTGTCTCAGGAGGAGGCTGAAAAGGCTGTCGAGTTTTACAGGGAGATTTATGTTTCCGAGGGAGAACCTCGCAACCGTTGCTACGACGGAATAAAGGAGCTCCTTCAAAAAATAAAGGAAACCGGCACAAAGGCGGCAATCTGCTCTTCAAAGCATCAGCTTCAGGTTGAGAATGTCTGCAGTGCCATGGGGATTGCGGATTGCTTTACAGCACTTTGCGGTTCTGACGCTTCTCAGGGCAGATTGGAAAAAGAGGAGGTCATTCCCTACGCGATCTCCGCTTTGGGCGGCGGGACCTCAAAAAGGGTTGTAATGATAGGCGACACCTGCTATGACGCCAAGGGCGCAAGGCTTATGGGAGTGGATTTCATCGGCGTTACCTACGGCTACGGCACAGAGGAGACTATGCGAAAAGAGGGCGCCGAGATTTTTGCAAAAAGTCCCCGAGAGCTTGAGAGGATCCTCTTCGGCGAATAAGTAGGATTCCGCCGCTGATATTTTATATGAATTACAGTTTTGCTTTACTCATATATATGCATATGTGAGGTGGAGCGAATGCATTTTGTATGTACGGAAAAGCTTAAGCTGAAAAGCAGCAAAAAGGTGAGAGGTGCGCTCATATTAGGAGCGGTTATGCTTTTGGTAATTCTTTGTATATGGGCTTTTTTAAGGCTTTCTGATGTGCCCCACAGCGCATATTCTGAGAGTTTGGGCGAATACTCACTTTCAGCCGGAACAAGTGAGGAGAGAGAGGAGTTTTTCTCTCAGTTTGGCTTTGAGGCAGAGTGCGTTTACGAGTGCGAGACATCGGTGCCTCAAAAGGGAGAGGGATTTGAAAGCTACAATGAATTGCAGAGGAGTATGGGGCTTGACCTCAGACCCTTTTTGGGCAAAAGGGCACAGCAGTATATATTCAGGCTAAGCCAAAGTGAGGGGGATACGCCTTTTTATGCAGTTATGCTTGTATACCGCGATAAGGTGATTGCGGTTCATCTGACTGATTTTTCGGCTTCTTCTGACGAAGCCGAGAGGCTGATGCCCTTGGAATTATCAGGTAAATGAAGGAACTCTTGGGCATTTCCTTTTGGGACAAGCCCCGTTGCTTCTGCCCACATCATATTGTTACGATTTTGTGAATAAGGCCATAGATATATGAGAAATTACCAAAAAAATTTCGGATAGTTATGCATATTTTTTTCTTTATGTTCGATTTACATAAAATATTGCATTAATCTTTAGTGAAAACATTAATGGTAAAAGAGAAGAAAAAATGTTATATTATTATATAGATTATTATAGTTAATCTTAAAAGAATAGATTTTCTGCTTGGAGGTTTATTAAAATGGCAAATGTTTCATTAAGACATGTCTACAAAATTTACGATGGCGGCGTTACCGCTGTAACAGACTTCAACCTCGAAATAGAGGATAAGGAATTTATCATCCTTGTCGGTCCTTCCGGTTGCGGTAAGTCAACAACACTGCGTATGATCGCAGGCCTTGAGGATATCTCTAAGGGCGAGCTCTACATCGGCGATATGCTGGCTAACGATGTTGCTCCCAAGGACAGAGATATTGCAATGGTTTTCCAGAACTACGCTCTCTATCCTCATATGTCTGTTTATGATAATATGGCTTTCGGTCTTAAGCTTCGCAAGATTCCTAAAGACGAGATTAAGAGAAGAGTTGAAGAGGCTGCAAGAATCCTCGGCATCGAAGAGTATCTTGACAGACGCCCCAAGGCTCTCTCCGGCGGTCAGAGACAGCGTGTTGCTCTCGGCCGTGCTATCGTTCGTGATCCTAAGGTATTCCTTCTCGACGAGCCTCTCTCAAACCTTGATGCTAAGCTCAGAGCTAACATGAGAACTGAGATTTCTAAGCTCTATCAGAGACTGGGCACAACCTTTATCTATGTTACTCACGACCAGACAGAGGCTATGACAATGGGTACTCGTATCGTTGTTATGAAGGACGGCTTCATTCAGCAGGTTGATACTCCTCAGCACCTCTATGACAAGCCCTGCAATGAGTTCGTAGCAGGCTTCATCGGTTCACCTCAGATGAACTTTGCTGACGCTACCCTCATCAAGATGGGCGACGGTGTCGGCCTTAAGTTTGACAAGTACGAGATTAAGCTCCCTGCAAGCAAGAACGCAGGCGGTGCTCTCAACGATTACATCGGCAAAGAGGTTCGCTTCGGTATCCGTCCTGAGCATGTTCACGATGAGCCCGAATTCCTCGCAAAGGCTACTGACGGTATTCTCGATGTTAAGGTTGATGTTACTGAGCTTATGGGCGCCGAGATTTACCTCTATGTAAATGTTAACGGTATGCCTCTCACAGCTCGCGTTGAGCCTACATCCACCGCTAAACCCGGCGATGACATCAAGATTGCTCTTGAGCTTGACAGAATCCACATCTTTGATAAGGAAACCGAGCAGACTATCGTAAACTGATAATAAATAAATCGTAAAAATTAAGCTCCGCAGTATGTCTGCGGAGCTTTTTGTATGGTGTCTTTAGACGAGGAAATAATCCCCCGGTTTTACCGGGGGAAGATAAAAAGCTTCAGCAATGAAAAA
>JBJEOT010000032.1:0-37146 GCA_051880855.1 Ruminococcus sp. | reverse complement strand
TATTCTACAACAGGGGGTGTTTTCTTTCAATGTCCGTTTTTCGGGATATAGTCCATTTTTATTCTACAACAGGGGGTGTTTTCTTTCAATGTCCGTTTTTCGGGATATAGTCCAGAGCAAGAGCCAAAGCCGAATATTTACTTACAACAAAACTATTCTGCGGTCATTGTAAAGAAATGATGACAGGATTTTCGGGAACATCGCACACGACCGCAAAGCATCACTATTACATATGCAACAACCGGAAGAAAAAACTTTGCGATAAAAAGACGGTACGCAAAGAATTTATTGAGCAACTTGTAATTACTGAATGTCGGAAACTGCTTACCGATAAAAACATAGATAGAATAGCAAAAGAGGTTGCGAAAGTTTCCGAGCAACAATCTGAGTCAATTCTTTTGCTACAAATGCGGAAGCAACTCGCCGAAAATGAACGAAAAAAGAAAAAACTCATTTCTGCTTTAATGAAATGTGACGAGGATTTACAAGAGACACTACTTCAACCGCTTAGAGAAATAGAAAAAGAAATAGCAGATTTGCAAATACAAATTGCAAAGGAAACGGCGGGACAGATATTTCTTACAGTGCCAGAAATCAAGTTCTTTCTCACCGCCCTGAAGAAAGGCGACCCGGACACAGCAAAGCACAAGAAAACCCTGATTGCTATTTTTGTCAATGCTATATACCTATACGATGACAAAATAACACTCATATTCAATTCGGGCGATAAGCCCGTAACGATAACAAGCGACCTTTTGAACGACATCGAGAAACAAGCGGAGGCGGTCCCGGTGGGTGAAAGGTTCGTTTATGAAACAAACGCCTCCACCACGTCGTCGCGGACTATGTATTGTTCGCGACGACTTTTCTTTTGAAAAGTCATCGGCTCGCTTACGCCGTCGCTCCTCCTTTTCGCAAAAAGTCACGCTTGCTACGGCTGTTCGCTTACAAGCGCGCTCACGACGCCTCCGCGGCGCTACCAACTTTTTGCGGGATGCGAAGGTTCGAATCCACCCGCCAAAAACGCAAAATATCTTTTTTGTAGTCTCTTGCCACAGCAAACGCATCCGAACACCTTGCGGTGTTCGGATGTTGTGCTTTATGTTCAACCAAAGCCGGAACAGAAAAGCACGCGGCGTTCGTATACCGTGGGGAATGTTCCATCAAAAGCCTGCCAAAAGTTTTTCGAATGGGAAGAAAACAGAAGAAGACAGCAAAAGGCGAAAAAACATTTCAAATTGGCATATTGCACACTACTCGCCTTCGAATTTCTGTTGCACGCAGCATGTAGGAGCAAGTTTTATATCACTTATCACGATTATTATAAAAAATGCCAAAGAGAAAAAGGCTGAGAATACCGTCAAAAACGCAAATATGAGTCGGATTTTACATATGCTTGAAAATGATGAACCAATATTCCGCTCTATCATATAGTAATAGTAAAACCGTCGATAGGAGAGAATTGAAAAAATATGTGTGATCAATGTACCCCTCAGCAAATTTGTTTGATGAATCGGATACGGCAATTATGGGGACAGCATGTATATTGGACGCGTTTCTTCATAATAAGCACAGCTGCCAATCTGGACGATTTAGAACCTGTTACAAAAAGACTGCTCCGGAACCCGAAAGATTTTGCCGAATTACTTGCACCGATTTACGGCAAAAAAGCGGCCGGTCGGTTTGAGGAGCTTTTCACTCAACATCTGTTGATTGCGGCTGATCTTGTTAACGCAGCAAAAAGCGGTCAAACCGGCAAGGCAAATGCCGCAAGAGACAGCTGGTATAAAAATGCGGATGAAATTGCGGAATTTTTATCTTCCGTAAACCTGTGCTGGGACAAAGCAAAATGGAAAAAAATGCTGTACAGTCATTTGGAAATGACAGAGAAAGAAGCAACGCTGCGCTTACAGGGAAACTACACGGCTGATATCAATATGTTTGACTGCATCGAAAACGAAGCGTTCAAAATGGCTGACTATATGTTTTTCGGCATTAAAAAAACTTGTGCTCAATAATAGGCATTTTTTACAAGAAAAAAAGGCCGTTGAAATATGAACCAAAGGGACTCGGATGTCGGGAGCGTTTTATAATCCCTGCATTTATGCTGTTCTGTGAGCTTTGAGTTATTATATTTTGTTTGAACTGAAAAAAACGAAATAGTTTAAATTCAAAAGTGAAAAAGCCATGCGGTTTAAATCCCTTTGTCTGTTTCGTAAATTCTAATAAGTACGCATGATTGCGGGAATATACACATATGCTTACTTAAATTGAGGGCTCGACATCACCAATCCAAAAACGATAAATAATAATTATTGTAGCCCTTAGACATAACAAACGCTCCGAACACCGCAAGAAGGTTCGGAGCGTTGTGCTTATAATCGCTTAATTCAAACGCCGTTTTTGATTTGTAATCTAAACATACTCTCTACGCCTCGGCAGTTCATATACTAAACGAGCAGTCGGAGGAGTTTGTATAGAAATATTTATCTCTCTATATTCTTATATTGCTTAATCATATTAAGAAAAAACAGCTTTTCATCATCACTTAAACTCGAAAGATTATAGCCTATCTGTGCTGAAATATTATCACCGGACAGATTGATAGTATCGCTCAGCAAATAATCAACCGAAACAGAAAGCGCATCTGCAATCTTTATCAGAGTTTCAACACTCATATTTCTTCCGTTTTCAATCAGACTCATAAAGTTCGTAGAAATATCAACCATTTCAGCAAGTTGTTGCTGTGTAATTCCACGCTTTATTCGCTCCTCTCTTATCTTTATACCTAAATTTGGAAATTTCATATCAACGCACCCTAAATACTTCTGCATTATAATTATATGTTACTATATAACAATTATAGTGAGATTCTTTGAAGAAAACACCAATTATATTTGTATTTTATATTGACAATATTAGGATTTATGTTGTATAATCTATGCATATCAGACAAAAGTGAAACAGGTGACTTGAATGAAATAATAAATGCAGCATAGAAACAAAAAGCAAAAATTTTGAAAAGAGGAGATTATATGTATTTGAATCCCAAAATTTACAAGGTTTATTCCATTGTAGTTCTAGTAGTCAGCATACTTAGCGCAATCGGCAGCATACTTGGCACAATCGTAAGTATAAGCAATGCTGTTTTCATTTCGAACAGAATTACGAGCTTTTTGCCCGACATTTCAAATCTCGTGGTGGTAATACTTGTTCTGTATACACTGCTGAGTCTGCTTTTTCTGTTCATTTCTTATGTTCAATTTTCCTCAATGTTTACATTTGGAAATATGATTAACTATGTGCAGTCTAATAGAACTTCACCTATGAAAAAACATGCCTTTGTCGCTTCACCGTCATTCTATCGTTCCTTTGGAACAACATTATTTATTATTTGCTTTGTGTTGGGAATTATATCGTTTATAATAATGACGATATTTGATTCAGTTAAAATCAAATATTTTTTAGCTTTTCCTGTTTTACCGATGATTCCAATAGTAATCTCAATTGTGTTCACATATATTAATTATTATGTTAAATATAAAGCTTTCGGTGACTTACTTGAAATCTGTTTAACAGGCGAAGCCACAAGGGCACAAAAGGATAGACTTGCCGAGAATAAGCCCAGAATTTTAAGAGGATACTGCACATTTCTTTTTGTTGTTTCAATCATTTACCTCATCGCGATTGCAGTAACGGCGTTTTTTATCTTCAACCCTATTGAGTCCTTATTCGGAACAGGGATAGCAATAGTATTCACGATCTACATTATCTTTTCCGCACTTGTTACATATGCTGAAATCGCAATAACAGGCTGTTACTTTGACAATCTAGGGAAAATGATTGAACAGTATCTTATCGAATACAATATGATATAACACAACGACTACAATCCCCGAAACTATCGGCGCTTGCGCTTTTTCGGGGATATTTTCGATTTGTCACCTGCCCATTTCTCCTATTTTTAATACTTCGAACGCATTTTCTCTCTTGACTTTTCAAAATTAAACATTAACATTAATAATTAGATATTGAGCAATATGTTTTTGTGCTTATTGAAATTTGACCTTAAGGGATGGTTAAGATTGAAAACAATTGCAAGGATAGAGAGCGATTTTCCAGAAAAATTCGGTATTCCCAGACAAAGCGGTCTGGCTGAAACAGAGGCAACCGTGGTTTTTGAACAGGAGTTTGCCGTAGAGGAAGCCTTGAGAGGAATCGAAGATTTCAGTCATCTTTGGCTCATTTGGGAATTTTCCGAGACAAGGTGCGAGAAGTGGTCACCCACTGTGAGACCTCCTCGTCTCGGCGGCAACAAGCGAATGGGAGTTTTCGCAACCCGTTCACCCTTCAGGCCCAATCCAATCGGACTTTCCTGCGTAAAGCTTTTATCGGTTGAGCACACTCAAAGAGGTACTGTACTGAGAGTTTCCGGCGCTGATTTAATGAACGGCACACCGATTTATGATATCAAGCCCTACCTTTCCTTTACCGACAGTCATCCCGACGCAAGGGGTGGCTTTGCCGACGAAAAGAAGGACTACTCCCTAAAGGTATCTTGCGATGAAAGTCTGCTGCACAGGCTTCCCGAAAACAAGAGAAGCGCTCTTATGCAGATTCTCTCAGGTGACCCTCGCCCGCAGTACATTGACGCCCCAAGCAGAGTCTTCGGTTTTTCCTTTGCAGGCTTTGAGATTAAGTTTACTGTTTGCGAAGGTATTTTGACGGTTGAGGATATTATCAAGCTCTCTTAAATACTGTAATCAAAGTTTTTTTACGGGCGAAGAAAACCGCCGCGCATTTTCAAATCCGATATTCTGCTCTGTGCACACCGCATAAACGCGGTGTGCTTTTTTTATTTCGGTTCACCTGCCGATTGTTTTTGAATAAATCAAAATAATCAGCATATTTTGTAAAGCAGATCTCCAAAAAAATATCAACAGAATTCTGTAAAATATTGCATTTATATGTAGACATTTTGCTATTTGTATGCTATTATTAATGTGTATGTTAAACGGCAAATATTTTGCCTTGTTTTATCAAAAACATATTTTAATAATATTTTCAGGGAGGATACATAATGCAAAAGAAAATCAGCACTATTCCCTTTTCCGGCACACCGGAGCAGGAAGCAAAACTCAAAGAGGTGATTAAGGCACATCTGGATGACCCCGGTGCAATAATGCCTGTTTTACAGAAGGCTCAGGATATTTACGGCTACCTTCCCAAAGAGGTTCAGGCTATGATCGCAGAAGGTCTCAATGTTCCTATGGAAGAAATCTACGGTGTTTCCACCTTCTACTCTCAGTTTGCTCTCTCCCCCAAGGGCAAGTACACAATCTCGGTTTGTCTGGGTACTGCTTGCTATGTTAAGGGCTCAGGCGATATCTTCAACAAGCTCAGCGAGCGCCTCGGCATCGGCTCAGATGAATGCACTCCCGACGGAAAGTTCTCTCTTTCTGCCTGCCGCTGCATCGGTGCCTGCGGTCTTGCTCCTGTTCTTACAATTAACGAAGAAGTTTACGGCCGTCTTACTGTTGACGATGTTGATGAGATTCTCGCTAAGTACGCTGAGTAATTTCCCAATCTATTAACAAAGGAACGATCTGTATGAAAATCAGCACTATTAAAGAATTGCTCGATGCCGATGTTGCTTGCTGTGAGGAGCTTTTGGGCCGTCATGTGTACTCTGCTTGCGGCAGTGACATGATGAGCGATGTTTTGGCATTTGTTAAGGACCAAGCAGTCCTACTTACAGGTCTCGTAAATTCTCAGGTTATTCGCACTGCAGAAATGATGGATATGGTTTGCATCGTTTTAGTGCGTTCAAAGCTGCCTACTCCTGAGATGATTGAGCTTGCACAGGAAAGCGGTATTGTTATACTGACTTCCAAAAAAAGAATGTATGACGCCTGCGGAATCCTTTACACAAACGGTTTAGTAGGCAACAAATTACGCGAAGCATGAGCGAGCTGCTCACCTTTCACTTTGATGTTGACGGAGACGACTTTACCTCGGCGGGACAAGCTTCCGTCCAGATAAAGAAAAACCTCAGGCAGCTTGGTATTGCTCCGGAAATCATCAGACGGGTTTCCATTGCTATGTACGAGGGTGAAATCAATATGGTTATCCACGCCGGCGGCGGCAATGCCGATGTATCTGTCAGCGAGGACACCATTGAGATTATACTCAAGGACACCGGACCCGGTATCGCTAATATTGAACAAGCAATGCAGGAAGGCTTCTCGACTGCTCCCGACAGCATCCGTACTCTTGGATTCGGCGCCGGTATGGGCCTTCCGAATATGAAAAGATATACCGACTATATGCACATTGACTCCGAGGTAGGTGTCGGTACTACCATTACAATGAAGGTGAATATTTAACCTTGAGAAAGGCAGGTGCAGATGGTGAACAACTACGAACATTCAGTTAGACTTGATGTTAAGAAGTGTATCGGTTGCACCACCTGTCTCAGACATTGCCCCACTCAGGCGATTCGTATTAAAAACGGTCACGCCGTTATTAACGAAAAGCGCTGCATCGACTGCGGCGAATGCATCAGAGTTTGCCCCAAAAAAGCAAAGAAGGCTGTATGCAACAAGCTGGTTGAAATGGATAGGTTCAAATGGAAGATTGCTCTTCCTGCGCCTACGCTTTACGGTCAGTTTGAAAACCTCGACGATGTTGATATTGTTCTTAACGGACTTCTGAAAATCGGCTTTGACGATGTATTCGAAGTCTCATCGGCGGCTGAGCTTGTGTCTGCTTACACAAGAACTTACCTTAAGACCCCCGGTGTTAAGAAGCCTGCAATCAGCTCTGCATGTCCTGTTGTGCTGAGACTTATTTGTCTGAGATTCCCCTCTCTGAAAGATAACATTATTCCTATGCTTCCTCCTATGGAGATTGCCGCACAGATGGCAAAGAAAAGAGCTAAGGAAAATCACCCTGAGCTTTCTGACGATGATATCGGCGTTTGCTTTATTTCGCCCTGTCCTGCCAAAGCAAGCTATGTAAAAAACGGCTTCGGCGACTACAAGAGTCAGGTTGATGTTGTTATCTCAATAAGCGATGTTTACTTTGAACTTGTGGCTGCTATGAGCCACTCTGACGAGATTACATCCATTTCTCATTCCGGTATGATAGGCATAGGCTGGGCACGCTCGGGCGGTGAAGCAACCGCACTCTTTAACGAGGCATACCTTGCCGCTGACGGCATTGACAATGTAAACCGTGTTCTTGACCAGATTGAGAACGACAGTATTCCGCCGCTTGAATTTATTGAGCTGAACGCCTGCACGGGCGGCTGCGTCGGCGGAGTTCTGACAATGCAGAATCCCTTTATTGCAAAGGCAAAGCTGCAGACCCTCAGGCGGTATCTTCCGGTTTCTCTGAACTTCCTCACAGAGGAAGAGGCGGAAATAATTCCCGACAATTACTTCTTTGGCGATATGCCCACCTACTACCCTATTTCCCGACTCAGCGAAAGCCGCTCGGAGTCTATGCGTATGCTCTCCGAGATAAACAAGCTGAAAAATGATCTTCCGGGTATTGACTGTGGTGCTTGCGGTGCTCCTACCTGCCAAGCCTTCGCAGAAGATGTAATTAAGGGCACGGCAGACCTTAGCTGTTGTCCCATTAAGAACCGTACTGAGGATTCAGAGCACAATAACTCAAAGGATGATGAAAGTGACTGTTAACGAGCTTTCCCTTTTAGAGGGCTTTTCTCCTGTAATCATCTCTGATGGTGACAGAGAGATTGAGGGAGTTTACATAGGAGACCTGCTGAGCTGGGTTATGGGCAAAGCACGAAGCGGTGACGCCTGGATAACCATTATGTCCAATATCAACACTCTGGCTGTGGCAACCTTAACCGATGTTGCCTGCGTTGTGCTTTGTGAAAGCGTCAGCCTTGATGAGGACACACTCTCAGCCGCGAGAGCAAAGGGTATCAATGTAATCTCAACAGAGCTCTCCTCCTATGAGGCCGCTCTGAAAATCTCTCAATACAAATAATATGAACAAGTATTATTACGATTTTCACATTCACTCCTGTCTCTCACCCTGCGCTGACAACGACAACACCCCCAACAACATTGCCGGTATGGCAACGCTTTGCAATCTGAATGTCGTTGCTCTTACAGACCACAACACCTGTAAAAACTGCCCAGCCTTTTTTTCGGCTGCAAAGAAGCAGGGAATAATCCCCATAGCGGGAATGGAGCTTACCACCTCTGAGGATATTCATGTTATCTTCCTCTTTGAAGAGCTTGATGACGCAATGAGGTTTGATGAGGAGATAGACAAGAGACGAATACTGATAGACAACCGTCCCGATATATTCGGTGAACAACTTATTATGGATGGGCTTGACGAGCTTATCAGCACCGAGCCGCATCTGCTCTCCAATGCAACTACGGTTTCTGTTGAAGAATGTCCCAAGCTTGCGGAAGAGTTCAACGGTATTTGTTACCCGGCTCATATCGACCGTGAGGCAAACGGCATTATTGCTACCTTAGGTACCTTTCCCGATATTAAAGGCTTCAGGTGCTGTGAGTTTCACGATAAAAGCAAGATTGAGGATTACAAGAGCCGTTATCCCATCGGAAACAGAAACATTGTAGTTTGCTCTGACGCTCACTATCTCTGGGATATGAGAGACGAAAATATGTACTTTCTCATTGACGACGAACCCTACAGCAGTGATTTGGTGAGACATCGAATATTCGAAGCTCTGAGGTAGCTTATGAAAGAAATTTCTCTTAATATTCTTGATATAGCAAAAAACTCTACAAAAGCAGGAGCAAGTCTTGTCAGCATTACTATTGACGAGACGGAGGAAACCTTAACCCTTGTCATTGCAGACAACGGCTGCGGTATGGACGAGGAAACGGTAAAGGGTGTTTGCAATCCCTTTTACACCACAAGAACCACAAGAAGCGTGGGACTCGGTATTCCGCTTTTGAAGCTCTCTGCCGAGCAAACAGGAGGAAGCTTCAATATCATCTCAAAGGATGAAAAGACCCACCCCGACTGCCACGGCACAGAGGTGACTGCGGTTTTTTACAAAACTCACATTGATTTTACTCCTTTGGGGGATGTGGCGTTTTCCATTGTTACCCTCATTCAGGGAGACCCCCAGGTGGATTTTGTATATAACCACAATACAGAAAAAGGCAGGGTGAGTCTTGATACAAGAGAGCTTCGCGAGGTGCTCGGTGATGTTTCTTTGGCTGAGTTTGAGGTTATCACCTGGATAAGCGAAAACCTCAAAGAGCAATATGAGGAGCTTCAAAAATAACCCTGCAACCCGAAATTACACAGTTATTAATAAACACTTATTAATATAATTTATTATAATTTAGAAAGGAAATAAATATGAAGTCATTAGCAGAACTCCAAGCAATTAAAGAAAAAATGCAGAACAAAGTTGCTCTGCGTGAAGGCTCCGGCGAGATGAGAATTGTTGTTGGTATGGCAACCTGCGGTATTGCCGCCGGCGCCCGTCCCGTTCTCAGCACCTTTGTTGAAGAGGTTGCAAACGCAGACCTCGCAGGCAAGGTAACAGTTTCTCAGACAGGCTGCATCGGCATCTGTCAGTTTGAGCCTGTTGTTGAGGTTTACGAAGCAGGCAAGGATAAGGTAACCTATGTTAAGATGACTCCCGAAAAAGCAAAGAGAGTTGTCGAAGAGCATATCAAGGGTGGCAAGGAAGTTATGGAATTTACTCTTGCTAACCAAAACGCATAATCGGAGGTTAATTTTATGATTCGTTCACATGTTCTAATCTGTGGCGGTACCGGCTGTACCTCTTCAGGTAGCCTCAAAATTCAAGAAAGATTCGCAGAATCTATCGAGAAATACGGGCTCTCTGAAGAAGTTAAGCTTGTGCAGACCGGTTGCTTTGGTCTTTGCGCCATGGGTCCTGTTGTTATTGTTCATCCCGAAGGTGTATTCTACAGCCGTGTTACTCCTGAGGATGTTGAGGAAATCGTTTCCGAGCATCTTCTCAAGGGTAGAATTGTTGAGCGCCTTGTTTACAGCGACACAGGCGAAGAGACAGCTGAAGCTCTCAGCCATGTATCTCTTAACGATACCGCTTTCTACAAAACTCAGAACCGTGTAGTTCTCCGTAACTGCGGTGTTATTAACCCTGAGGACATCAATGAGTACATAGCTATGGACGGTTATGCCGCTCTCGGTAAGGTTCTTACAGAGATGACTCCCGAAGAAGTAATTAAGGTTGTTACCGATTCCGGTCTTCGCGGAAGAGGCGGCGGCGGCTTCCCCACAGGCCGTAAGTGGGCTCTTACAGCTCCCAACAAGGCTCCTCAGAAGTATGTAGTATGTAACGCTGACGAAGGTGACCCCGGTGCATTTATGGACCGTTCCGTTCTGGAAGGTGATCCCCACTGCATTATTGAAGCTATGGCTATTGCAGGTTACGCTATCGGCGCAACCCAGGGATATGTTTATGTCCGTGCTGAGTATCCCATTGCCGTTAAGCGTCTCCAGATTGCTATTGACCAGGCAAGAGAATTAGGTCTTCTCGGTAAAAATATCTTCGGCTCAGGCTTTGACTTTGAGCTTGACATCAGACTGGGTGCAGGCGCATTCGTCTGCGGTGAGGAAACTGCTCTTATGACCTCTATCGAGGGTAACCGCGGCGAGCCCCGTCCCCGTCCTCCTTATCCTGCTGTTAAAGGTCTCTACAATTCTCCCACTGTTGAGAACAATGTTGAGACATTTGCAAATATTCCTCAGATTATCCTCAGAGGTGCTGATTGGTTTGCTTCTATGGGTACTGAGACATCTAAGGGCACAAAGGTATTTGCCCTCGGCGGTAAGATTGAGCACACAGGTCTTGTTGAAATTCCCATGGGTACTACTCTCCGCGAGATTATAGAGGATATCGGCGGAGGTATTCCCGGCGGCAAGAAGTTCAAGGCTGCTCAGACAGGCGGTCCTTCCGGCGGATGTATCCCCGCCAGCCTCATCGACACTCCCGTTGACTACGATAACCTCATTAGAATCGGCAGTATGATGGGATCGGGCGGACTTATCGTTATGGACGAAGACACCTGTATGGTTGATATGGCTAAGTTCTTCCTTGAATTTACCGTTGACGAATCCTGCGGTAAGTGTACTCCCTGCCGTATCGGTACCAAGAGACTTCTTGAGATGCTCAACAAGATTGTTAACGGTGAAGGTACTCTTGAGCTTATCGACGAGATGGAGAAGCTCTGCTACTACATCAAAGAGAACTCTCTTTGCGGTCTCGGTCAGACAGCTCCCAACCCTGTACTCTCTACACTCAAGTTCTTCCGCGATGAGTATGTTGCACATGTTGTTGACAAAAAGTGTCCTGCCGGCGTATGTAAGTCTCTGACCTCTTATGCTATCGTTGCTGACAAGTGTAAGGGCTGTACTGCCTGCTCCAGAGTTTGCCCTGTCGGTGCTATTTCCGGTAAGGTTAAGGAAGCTCATACCATCGACACATCCAAGTGTATCAAGTGCGGAGCTTGTATGGAAAAATGTAAGTTCGGCGCAATTGTAAAAGAGTAAGAGAGAGGAGTTGTTACTATGGAAATGATTAACATAAAAATTAACGGTATGCCTTTCTCTGTTGAGAAGAATACAACCATTCTTGATGCTTGCCGTCAGTTCGGCGTGAAGATTCCCACACTTTGCTATCTTCGTGATATCAACGAGATCGGTGCTTGCCGTATGTGCGTATGTGAGGTTAAGGGCGCAAGGTCCTTAGTTGCCGCTTGCGTATATCCCATTGACAGAGAAGGTACAGAAATCTTCACAAATACTCCCAAGGTTTTACAGGCAAGAAAGACTACTCTGGAGCTTATTCTCTCCAACCACGACAAAAAGTGTCTCTCCTGCCCCAGAAGCAACAACTGTGAGCTTCAGGCACTTTGTAAAGAGTACGGCGTTGAGGATGAAAACAAATTCGCAGGTGAGAACCCTGTTCTCCCCATTGATACCTCTACTGCACACCTTATCCGCAACAACAACAAGTGTATCCTTTGCCGTCGTTGCGTTGCTGCTTGCAGAGAACAGCATGTAGGCGTTATCGGTGCTAACAACAGAGGCTTTGACTCTGTAATCGGCTGTGCATTCGACCAGGAACTTTCTGAGGTTGCTTGCGTATCCTGCGGTCAGTGTACTGCTGTTTGTCCCACAGGCGCTCTTGTTGTTAAGGATGAAACACAGAAGGTTTTTGAAGCAATTGCCGATCCCGATAAGGTTGTTATTGTTCAGACTGCTCCCGCAGTAAGAGCCGCTATCGGCGAGGAATTCGGTATGCCCATCGGCACAAACGCAGAGGGCAAGATGGTTGCTTCTCTCAGACGCTTAGGCTTTGACAAGGTATTCGACACCAACTTCGGTGCTGACCTTACAATTGTTGAGGAGGGTACAGAGTTCATCAACCGTGTTCAGAACGGCGGTGTTCTTCCTATGATTACCTCCTGCTCACCCGGTTGGGTTAAGTTCTGCGAGCACTACTATCCCGACCTTCTCCCCAACCTTTCTACCTGCAAGTCTCCCCAGCAGATGACCGGCGCTATTATTAAGAGCTACTACGCAGAGAAAGAGGGCATTGACCCCGAGAAGATTGTTTGCGTATCTGTAATGCCCTGTACTGCCAAGAAGTTTGAGCACAAGCGTGACGACCAGGGCAAAGACGGTATTAAGGATGTTGATATCGTTATCACAACCCGTGAGCTTGCCGATATGATTAAGCGCGCAGGTCTTCAGTTTACAGAGCTTCCCGATGAGGATTACGATCCCGCTCTTGGTATCTTCACCGGTGCTGCAGTTCTCTTCGGCGCAACAGGCGGCGTTATGGAGGCTGCTCTCCGTTCAGTTGCCGACATTCTCTCAGGCGAGGATCTTAAGGAGATTGACTACACTGAGGTTAGAGGTACTGAGCCCATCAAGTACGCTACCTACGATGTTGCCGGCATTAAGGTTAAGGTTGCTGTTGCTTCCGGCCTTGAGAACGCCGCTAAGATTCTTGACGATATCCGCGCAGGCAAGGCAGACTATCAGTTTGTTGAGATTATGTGCTGTCCCGGTGGCTGTGTAAACGGCGGCGGTCAGCCCATTCAGCCTGCTTCTGTCAGGAACTATGTCGACATCAAGGCAGAGAGAGCAAAGGTACTTTATGACCAGGATAAGAATATGCCTCTCAGAAAGTCTCACGAGAGCCCTATTATCAAGACTCTCTATTCAGAATACCTTGGCACCTTTGGCGGTCATAAGGCTCACGAGCTTCTGCACACAAGCTATGTAGCCCGTAAAAAGTATTAATCTTTTAAGAATTAGGCTTTAATGTATTAACTTAAAGTATAAAGCTGTCCCCTCCTGTTTCTTACGCAGGAGGGGATTTTCACTTTAGCTTACTCTATATCTGTATCTTTTTTGAGGGCTTCCTTGGCAAACTCTGTGTTGATAGCGTCTGTATCGGGTGCTGCTGCAGGATTTGTGCTGTGGGGCACATTAATCTCATTTTGAACAACATCGACTATTGCTCCGTGGCTAAGCTCCTTCTCCATACCAAAGGGAACCTCATCGGGATAGACAGAAGGGTATTTTTTATCATTCATAATATCACCTACACTCGTAATTTGTATTAATAGTTTGCGAGAACTATCAGATATTAAACTTGGAAACTGTTGACAGGCAATATATTTTTGATGATATTCTACGCTGAGTTTTTGTATTTCCTTATTGTAACTGAAATTTGAAAAAACATTTAAGAAAAATTCAAAATATCATTGTTTTTTTTGACTTATTAGTGTAATATGTGTATTAGATTTTAAGGCTTTATGCTATATTGCAAGGAGACTGCTATGAAAGTAATTGTAGTAGGTTGCGGAAAAATCGGCAAAGCTGTTATCGTAGCCCTTGTAGAAGAGGGACACGATGTTGTTGCAATTGATAACAGCGCGGAAGTTATTGAAAACATAACCAATCAAATAGATATTATGGGTGTTTGCGGCTCAGGCACAGACTGCGACACACTTAACGAAGCAGGTGTAGGCAAGGCCGACCTTTTTCTTGCTGTAACGGCTTCTGATGAGCTTAATATGCTCAGTTGCTTTATCGCCAAGAATTTAGGCGCAAAGAGTACCGCTGCCCGAATTCGTGACAGAGCATACAGCGAGAACAACCTGAATTTCTTGCAGAATCAGTTGAAGCTCAATATGTCTTTTAACCCCGAAAAATCAGCGGCTCACGACATATACAATATACTTAAGCTCCCCACAGTTGCTCATATTGAAAGCTTCTCAACCCGTCGGTTTGAGATTGTTGAGCTTGTGCTCCGTGAGGATTCACCCTTAGCAGGAGTTAAGATTATGGATCTGAGAAAGAAATACCACGCAAACTTCCTTATTTGTGCAGTTTTACGCGGTGAAGAGATATTTATCCCCGGCGGTGACTTTGAGCTTAAAAGCGGAGACAGAATTGCAATTACCGCTGCGCCTAACGAGATTATCAAGCTTCTCAGACACCTGAAGCTTGCCAAAAAACAAGCCAAAAAGGTTATGATTTTAGGCGCAAACCGTACTGCCTATTACCTTGCAAAAATGCTTCTTGCCACAGGCAGTGAGGTTACGGTTATTGATAAAAACCCTGAGGTTTGTCATGAGTTTTCCGAGGCTCTGCCCTCTGCCAATGTTATCTTAGGCGACGGCGCACAGCAGGAGCTTCTCCACGAGGAAGGACTTAACACAATTGACGCCTTCATATCACTTACAGGCATGGACGAGGAAAACATCCTTCTCTCATACTACGCCGACTCACAGGAGGTACCGAAGGTTATTACCAAGGTAAACCGTGACGAGTTTATTTCCCTTGCTAACCGCTTGGGACTTGACACCATAATCTCTCCGCGAAGGGCGATTTCGGACCTTATGCGAAGATACACAAGAGCTACCGAAAACGCTGTCGGCAGCAACATTGAAAAGCTCTACAAGATTATGGAAGAACACGCTGAGGCGTTGAAGTTCAATGTTTCTCCTGATTTCAAGCACCTCAATGTACCTCTTAAGAACATAAACTTCAAGAAGAATATTCTGATTGCAGGAATTCTCAGAAACCGCAAGGCTATGGTTCCTACAGGCGACGATGTGTTCCTCGAAGGTGACAAAGCAATTGTTATCAGCGCAGGACATCAGCTTCTTGACCTTCAAGACATTATTGCATAAATCGGGGTATTTAGTATGAACAGACGAATGGTACTGAATACTCTTGGGCATATTGCTTTGGCTGAAGCGGCACTTATGACGCTCCCTGCCATAACCTCGATTATCTACGGCGAATTTAATATTCTTTGGTGCTTCCTTATTTCCATAGGTATTGCACTTGCTCTGGGACTTATCCTGAAATTTGCAACAAAGCCCTCAAACAAGGTTATCTATGCAAAGGAAGGCTTTGTTATTGTTACCTTTGCCTGGATTATTATGTCCGTTATCGGCGCTCTTCCCTTCTTCCTTTCAAGAGAAATTCCAAACTACATTGACGCACTCTTTGAGACGGTCAGCGGATTTACCACCACCGGTGCTACAATACTCTCTGATGTTGAGAGTATGAGCAAAGGACTTCTCTTCTGGCGCAGCTTCTCTCACTGGATAGGCGGTATGGGTGTGCTTGTGTTTGTAATGGCGCTTATACCCAATATGCCTGACCGCTCAATCCACATTATGCGTGCCGAGATGCCCGGCCCTGAGGTTGACAAGCTGCTTCCCAGAGCAAGGGACACAGCAAAAATCCTCTACATCATCTACATTGTTCTAACAAGTGTTGAGGTTATTATGCTCTGTGCAGGAGGTATGCCTTTATTTGACAGTCTTCTCCACTCCTTTGGCACCGCCGGCACAGGCGGATTTGGCACAAAGATGGACTCAATAGGCGGATACAACTCCTACATTCAATGGGTTATTGCAATATTTATGCTGATTTTCGGTGTAAACTTTAACCTCTATTATTTGATACTGTTGGGCAGATTCAAGTCTGTATTCAGAAGCACCGAGCTTTGGGCTTATCTGGGTATTGTCTTTGCAAGCATTACCGTTATTTTCTTTAATATCTACAAAATGTACGGCAGTTTCTGGGAAACGCTGAGACACTCCACTTTCCAAGTAAGCTCCATAATCTCCACCACAGGCTATGTTACGGTGGATTTTGATATATGGCCGGGACTTTCAAAAGCGATACTGCTCTTCCTGATGATTGTCGGCGGCTGCGCCGGTTCAACAGCCGGCGGACTGAAGGTTTCCCGTGTAGTTATACTTGTGAAAAGCATTGTAAGGGAGCTTAAAAGAGCTCTTCATCCCCGTACTGTGCGAGTAGTTAAGCTTGAAGGCAAAAAGCTTGACGAACAGGTAATCAGCGGTGTTACATCTTACTTTGCAATCTATGTGGCTTGCATTATTTTGATTTTTATAGTTCTCAGCGCAGAGCCGGAGAATATCTTTAATGTTGAAACAGATCTCAGCGCTACTCTTGCTTGCTTCAACAATGTCGGTCCGGGACTTGACGCTGTCGGACCTGCAGTGAATTATTCCGGATACAACGGATTTTCCACCTTCCTGCTGACCGTAGCAATGCTTATGGGCAGACTTGAGATATTCCCCCTTATTCTCGGACTTAATCCTATGCTCTGGAAAAGAAGATAAACCTTATAACATAGCAAAAAGGCTGTAAAAGAACGAAAGTTTTTTTACAGCCTTTTGTATGAGTCAAATCAGATTAATATGAAGCTTGTTTTTTAGGTGTTAGTTTTCATTCCAAATCTTTTCCATTTCAGCGTGTTTCGGTGAAAGGAAAAGTGCAACTGTGTTGCCCTCTCTGAGCACCTTGCACTCCTGAGCAACGGCATAATTCTCAGCGTCGTAGCTCTGTGACTGCACCTTAACTTCCTCAAGTCGGTTAGAGAGCTTTTCCTCCACCTTATCAGCACAGGCAGAGTCTTTAGCCTCGACCATTATTACCTCATCCGGGAAAATGCCGTCCATTGTAACAAAGCTCTCCTGCTTTGTCATATCCGACTCGTCAATGCCGTAGAGGTCAAGCAGCCTTGAAGAAGCTAAATCCATTGAACCCTCAATGCTGAGGTCGGTGATAATCCTCTCCTTAATTGCTGTGATATCCTTTGGCTCACTGATGACATCTGTACAGCCTGCAAAGGCAAAAAAGAAGATAGTCAAAAGCAAAACGCTAATAATTCTTTTCATTTTTATTCTCCATTCTACGGCAGAGTTTTTAACTTAAGGCGTGTGGGTTAAGAGATAGTCAACCCATCTCTGACAGCCTTCCTCGGTGAAATGCACGCCCATATCGTCGGGATCGGAGCAGTAGGCTCTGTTGAGGCTGTAACCGTTTTCGGTATACATAACAGAAGCAACATCAACAAATGCCCAGCCATTCTCAGTGCACATCTCACAGAGGAGATTGTTGTAAACCTTTATGTTATCGTTATTAAGAGTATCGCCCATAATATTGCTTTCAGCAGTCATAGGAGTCATTGACTGGACAACAATCTGAACATCGGGAGACTTAGCAAGAATTCTTCCGATAAGGGTTTTGTAATTCTCCACGGTTGCGTCAATTCCGTAAAGTCCAATATCGTTCATACCCAGCATAATGTAAACCTTGGAAGCCCCGCTTCTGAGGATACAGTCTTCAACAAGCATCTTCGTGCCTTGAAAAGACGGATGAACAGACTCGTTTGATACCTCCCAAAGAGCATTACCGCAGCCAAGGCTTCCTGCTGTAAAGAACTGAGCCTTGCCGAGGGCACCTGTTCCTGCTGCGTAGTAACTGAGCTTAAGGCTCACAGAGTCGCCTACAAAGGCGGCGGAGTCAAAATAGCTTGCATCTACCGCAGGGCTCTCAGGAACTGCGCCTGCGATATGTGTATCGGTATTATTACCTTCGGTTGCTGACGCATCAGTTGGCAGCAAAACCGAATGACTTGCCGCAGTTGCAGCCTCGGTATGAGGTGCGTCAGTGGGCTCATCAGTTGCAGTGTTGTTACAAGCAGTTAAGGCTGATAAAAGCATTATGCTCAGAATTACTGTCATAATACTCAATAATATTTTTTTCATAACCACATCTCCCTCCATTTATCGTATAAGGTAATAATACAATAAAACTAATTGATTTTCAATAGGTTTTGATAGTATTTGTCTATGTGCAAATTATACCCTTGCATTAACATCCGAAATGAATTACTAAAATAAATACAAAAGTGTTGACAATAAAATACTGGTATGGTAAAATTTATATACAATATTTATTAGGAGGTGAATTTGAAATGAAATATGTAGCACCTGAGATGAAGGTTGTAAGATTCGAGGCTGAAGAGGTTGTTGCTTCCGCAGTTGTAACTACAACAACATCACTTGAAGAAGCTGGTGGTGACGAGATCTAATTTTACTTAGACTTTCACAGCTCAGACAAAAAGTCCTACAGTTAGCTGTAGGCAAAAATCGCGCGCTCGCGTTAAGGGCGCGCGATTTTTGCTTTTTATCACTCCGAATTGTACATACAAACGCCCCCGACAGAAAATCTGTCGGGGGCTTTCTTCAGGTTATGTTATAACCCTATCATTTTGTTTTGCACTATGTTATCAGTACTTTGTTACGATAACCTCGTCAGAGTAAACAATCTGTGCGTTGCCCTCTGCGTCGATGTAACGTACCCAACATACTGCGTGCCATGTTGTACCAACGAAGCTATCCTTCTTACTGGTATTCCATGTGTTCTCAGGTAACTGAGCTGAAGTACCGGGAGCATACTGTACCATGTTTGCAGCGCCACTGCCATAGTAGAAGGTGTCTGCATTGTAGTAGGTGTCCTCGATAAGGAGAATACCGGACTGTACATGGTCAAAGCCTGCTTCTGTCTCAGGAACATACCATGAGTATGTCCAGTTGATGTAGTTGCCTGCAACGGTGTTGTCACCGGTAATCTCTGCAAGTACCTTGTACTCAATTTCTTCTGCCTCATCAACATAAACTGCGGTGAGTTCTATGTCATAAGATACGAAGAATTTGTACTCAGCCTTGTAGCTCTTAATCTTACCGTTCTGGTCTACCCAGTAAGCGAACTTCTGACCTTCGGGAGCAGCACCTGCAATAACTGTTACAGCTCTGTTTGCAAGGAATTCGCCCTCTGTTGTACCGTCGGAAATTGTACCGCCGTTTACTACTACATTGTAGTAAACCTGTCTTACGGTCCATGTTGCGAGAACTACTACATCATTACCTGCTGCCAGCTCTGCCTGAATCTGCTCTGCGGTCATGTTCCAACCGGCAAAGTCGTAACCTGCCTGTGAAGGACCGTCGGGGAAGATGATCTCGTCGCCTGCAGCGTAGTACTGCATGTCAACGATGAAGCCCCTACCACCGTTTGCCTTATCATTCTTGAAGGTAACTGTGTTTACACCCTCAATAGCTACAGAGAACTGTGCCTTGAGATAGTCGTTACCGGAAGAAATGAATGTGTAGCTGAGGTCGGTAGAAACAATTGTACCGCCTTCGTTCAACCAACCGATGAAGGTGTTGCCGGACTCAACAGCAGTAACTGTTACTGTTGCGCCGATGGGAAGCTTTGTGTTCTTATAGGAAGCACCCTGAGGACGAGCATTACCGCCGTTGATTGCGATAGTAAAGCTTGTGCCGCCGACTACTTCGATACTAAGCTTACCAGTTGTAGGTGTTACAGGAGGTGTAACAACCTTCTTGTACTGTGCTGTTACTGTTGTATCCTCTGTGATGCAGTCGAATGCGACATCCCAGTTTGTGAACTCGTAACCGTCAACTGCAGGAGCATCGGGTGCTGTTGCAGCACTGCCGTATGCAACATCTTCAGTCTTGATTGTTGCGCCGTCCTTGCCAACGAATGTTACTGTGTATTCGTTAACTACTGCGCTGTAAACAGCTGTTACAGTAAGGTTGCTCTGAACATTTGTAAAGTCAACATCCCAATTTGTGAATGTGTAGGTGTACTGAGCTGTTGCATCCATTGTGGGTTCTTCAGGAGCCTGAGCATCCTGACCTTCCTCTACAACCTGTGCAGAGAGGAACTTGCCGTCTGCATTTACAAATATTACTGTGTAGTATGTTACAGGAACGATAACCTCCTCCTTCTCGTTTGCAACGATGAGAAGCTTGATATCGGATGTAACATTCTCGATTGTGTAAACACCGTCTACTGCTTTGAGGATTGTATCACCGCAGATAACTGCATCGATTTTGTAACCCTCTGCTGCTGTTACGATAAATGTGAAGCTGTCACCCTCGACAATCTCAGTGCCCTCAGCAACTACTGTATAAGTATCTGCCTCGTCCCAAGTTGCTGTGTAAACAACAGGATCAAGAACTGCTGTTATAGTGAGCTTCTTAGTTGTGAGATCGAATGTAAAGGTGTACTCGCCGCCGGTTGCAATGAAGTCAACATCTCCGAGTGAGCTGTCATTCTTGAAGGTCCAAGCATCACAAGTGTCGGTAATATCGCCTGCATTGGAGAGCCATGCGCCGTTATCGTAAACCTTGAAGCCGTATGTACCTGCCTCAATTCTCTGAGTATAGGTTACAACATTTGTATCCTCGGTGTAAGTCATTACTGCACCTGTGGTCCAGTCTGTGAAATCACCGCGGATGAAGGTCTTGGAATCCTCACCGGCTACGGGAACATAAGGCTCGGTGGACTCTGTCTCGTCGGGAGTTGTAATAGTGTTCTCATCGTATACATAGTCGCCAAGAGTCCACTTGCCGTAATCTGTGTCGCCGTCGGTTGTTACCTGAGTATCGGGATAGAAGCCTGCATTCTCAACGATTCTGTCAGCTGTTACATCAACAGTCTGGAGAGACTTGTCGCTGAAATCTGCTGAACCGGCCTCGAAGCCGTTAAAGACAAGACCATCTGTGCCTGCGGGAACTACGAAGGACCAGATCTCCTGACCCATTTCATTCTTACCGACATATGTCATAGCAGTGCCGGGGAATGCGCCCTCAGCCGATGTCTCAGGCCAATAGTAAACATTTACGGATGTCCATCCCTTGTTGTTTGTGAAGTAAACAGTTGTGTCAACCTCAGGAGGCAATGTGGGATTGGTAACATCTGTGCTGTAAGGCATCCATACGCCTGTTGTGCTGTCCTCTACGAGTACGAACATATTGTTCTCATCTACGGGAACTGTGAGGTTTTCAGTCTGAGCAATCTTAGCTGACCAACCCATTGTCTGAGTTGCATCATACTCAACAAAGATAAGTTTGTCGTATACTGCAGGAATAGAAGCGGTGTAGATTCCTGTTGTCTCGGTTTCGTCAAGAGCTATCCATTTGTTACCGCTTGCATCACTCCATACATATGCAGCGTAAGCAACATCTGTGCCCTCTGCCCAAGCGGTGTTGAGCTTGAGGTAAACAGTGGTGGGTTCTTCAACAGGAACTGTAGTCTCATCGCCTGTTGAAGGATCAGTAGGCTCATAAGTAACTGTTGCTACATTCCACTTACTGCTGGAATCCTGAGTATCGGGATAGTAGAGTGTACCGTCAATTATAGCGTCTGCCAAAATATTAACGGTCTGGAGAGCATTTCCTGAGTTTGTAGCTGTGCGGCCGTTGAAGATGATGCCTTCAACATTTGCAGGAACTACATAAGAGTAAATCTTCTGGCCGTAGGAATTGGTCTCAACATAAGTCATCTCAACGCCGGGCCATGTTGTGTTAACATCTGTGTTAGTGCTGTCATCAGAATTCCAGAAGTGAATGTTTACGATTTCCCAATTCTGGTTGTTGGTGAAGTAAACTGTTCTTTCCTCAGATGTAACTACTACGGGAGGCTCAGTTGTAATCTCTTCTGAATAGAGAACCTGAAGCTTCTTAGTAGAAGTGTTGAAATTGAAGGTGAAGGTACCGGCATTGGTAGCGGTGAGTGTGCAGTCGCCTGCGGTGGAGCTCATTGTCCACCAGTTATCACCGGTTGTATCGGCGATTGTACCGCTGTTGCCGTACCATGTACTACCGGTCTTAAGCTTAAACTTGTAGGAACCTGCTTCAAGACCTAACTTAAGGCTGATGATATTCTCCTCAGTTGTGGTCTGGAACTTCTTACCGGAATCCCAGTCGGTGAGTGTGCCCATAAGAGCCCATTCGGTGTCAACGGGAGTAAATACGGGTTCAGTAGCTTCAGTAGCAGTTGCCTCTGTAGGAGCTACTGTAGTTGCCTCTGTGGGAGCTACTGTAGTTGCCTCTGTGGGAACAACTGTTGTTGTCTCTGTGGGCTCGGTAGGAGCAACATAGATGTATGTGCCGTAACCGTTTGCATTTGCTTCGGAATCCCAAACCATGTAATAGACAGTACCGTCAACGATTTCTGTGATATCGGGTGTCTTATCACTGTCTGTGCCGTTGTCCTTTGTACCGTTGAAGATTAATCCGGTAGCATTTGCGGGAACCTCAAATTTGTATACATCGTAGCCTGCATCTGTTGTGCTGACAATCTCGGTCAATGCTGTGCCGGGCCATGCTACGGGAACATCTGCGCCAATCCAGTAGTATGCACTAATGTCAGTCCACATCCAGTTATTCTCGAAGTATACTGTCTTTGTGCCAACAGGCTCTGTGGGAACAGCTGTAGTTGTCTCTGTGGGAGCAGCTGTAGTTGCCTCTGTAGGAGCTGTTGTAGTTGCCTCTGTAGGCTCAGTAGGAGCTGTGTAGGAAGCAGTTGTGTTGTGATAAGAACCACCATACTCAAATGCGAGAATGATAGTATCATCTGCAAGAGTAATGTCCTCATTTGCCCAGTTTGTGTTACCGCTTGCCAAGAAGGTCTTTGCACTGGCAGCTGTTACGGGAACCTCTGCTGTGTAGATATAGAACAACTGATTATCAGACCAATAACCGTCTCCTGCATAGAAATCAGCTGATTCACCGGTTGCGGTGAGAGTAGCATCGCCTGACAGACCTGCATCGTTCCAATAATGGAGTGTGTCAGTTTTGGATGTATCAATCCACTGAACAAGACCGACATAAACAGTCTTAGTGGGAACATCAGCCTGAGCAAACTCGTTTGCAAGCCAGTTAAGTCTGGAGATTGTCCAGTCGCCTGCGTAGTTAGCCTGACCAACCAATGTGTACTGATCATAGGACTTAGTTGTGGAGGTCAAGGAGTAGGTTTCGAAATCAAAGTCATACATTGTGAGTGAGCTATGATCGGAAATCCAACCGTTGTTAGCTGAAAGTGTCCATCCGCCGTAGTCGTAGTTCCACTGACCGGAGTGAGTGAGGTTGCTCATATATCCTGCAACAGAATCAAGTCTGCCGTTTGTGGACTCTGCACCTTCGAGTACATCGATAACACCTACGAAGTCAGCCTTCCATACTTCCTCAACGATATCCCAGAAGGTGTTGCCGTCTGAGGTTTTTGTTGTCATTGCGCAAGCCTGACCGAAAACATTGAGAGTACCTAAGTCATAGTGAGCAAGGTCTCTTACATACCAGCCGCTGGGCTTTGTGAGGTCAAGCATATTGCCGTTTACATCATGTCTGCCTTCAATACTTACGGAGTTACCTATAGCATTATCATAGTCCCAAACAGGAGAGAGGTAGAACTTACCTGCGTCGCTGTCATAGGTAAAGTATGTGCTTGTAACACCTGCGTCAAGGTTCTTTGCAACTTCATTAATAAGGTAAGCCTTAGCAAAGTCATTAAGGTCAACCAAAGTCTCGAGTGTTGCAAGGTCGTTGCCGTAGAGTGCATTCTCTACTGCCTGATACTTAGCCTTGATAAATGTCTGCTGCTCTGATGTGGGAGCGTCAGGAGTCTTAAAGGTCATTACCTGACCTCTTGATGTTGTGAAATAAAGATCGTTTGAGCTGCTTGCGTTGGCAGCTGTGTCAAGCTCAAGAATAAAGTCGAAGTTTTCAGTGGGTGGATTGATGGTCTCGCCTGTAACATCATCAACTTCGGGCTCAACAATAGGCTCTTCGAGGTCGGGCATTACGGTGTTCTTGCCGAGCTCAATCTTCTGAGTGAGCTGATAGGAACCCTTGTAATCGCCGTCTACAAACCAATCAACGAAGCGGGAGTCACAAGCGTACTTCATACCGACTTCGTTAGCCATATCGTAAACGATACGGTTTCTGAGGAGAGAAGCGTCCTGTGCGTTTGCAAGGAGTGACCACTTCTTACCCTTCATTCCGTCGATTGTAATATTAGAGTCGTGAGTAATGTTGAAGGGCTTCTTAGCAAGATTCCAGGTGGAATTACCGCGGCCCTTTATCTTCTTAACAGAAGCACTTGAAACACCGCCGGCATCAGCTACTGCGCCGCCGAGCTTGCCTGCCTCACGGTTCTTTGAACCGCCGGTAATGAAGCTGTAGAGGCTACCGCTGCCTGCGTTGCCGTTCTCGTCTGTCAGTGTCATAGTCTCAGAGCTGTTGATGAAGATAGCGCCTTCTGCGTCAGATTTTAAGACCTTAACGCCGCTTGCCTTAGACTCTGCGCCTGTTACAGAGAGTACATTACCGTTAGTGTAGGGAACTGTCTTGTACTCGCCTGCAGGAATCATAACACCGTTAACTGTAACAGCATTTGAGAATGTGTTATAGATGATTACTTCGGTGTCGGAAGCTGAGGGAGGCAAATAGAAGTAGCGGTAGGAGTTGCTGTTAGGAGCATCCCAGCGCTGCCATGCATCGTCATTGGGGATTTCACCGTCTGCTACTGTGCCTGCATAAGCATAAAGGCCGTCAGATGACTCCCAATAGAAGCCGTCGAATACAGGAGCTGCAGTTGTAGTCTCGGTAGCGTCTGTTTCAACGGTAGATGCTGTTGTTGTCTCGACAGGATCTGTTTCAACTGTAGCTGCTGTTGTTGTCTCAATAGGATCTGTTTCAACTGTAGCTGCTGTTGTAGTAACAGGAGCTGCTGTTGTTGTAACAGGAACTGCTGTTGTTGTAACAGGAGCTGCTGTTGTTGTAACAGGAACGGCAGTTGTTGTGGGTTCTTCTGCCTTTGTAACTGTAAGAGCATTAGCGGTAATGCTGTATTCAAAGGTGTAGGTACCGCCTGTTGCTGTCATCTTGAGGTTAGCACTATTGTCCATAACCCAGCCTGTGCAGGTATCGGTAAAGGAGCCGGAGTTACCGCCCCAAGTGCCGGAAGAGCTGTTATAAATCTTAAGCTCGTAATCGCCTGCTGCGAGCTCCTTCTCAACAGAAACAACATTTGTATCCTCTGTGTAAACCATTACTGCGCCGGTTGACCAGTCAGTAAGGGTACCGCGGAGATAAATGCTGGAATCCTCGCCTGCCTTGGGAGGTGTGGGGGGAGTATATGTGCTCCAAGAACCTGAATCCCAAGAACCGGAAGTCATTGTGAAAAGGTTATTGCCGTCAGTCGGAATAGTTTGGGTGCCGGTCTGATTCCACTTAGAGTCCCAGCTAAGAGCAGTATTAGCAGGATTGTTTCTAACGAAAATGACCTTGTCAACACCTGCAGGAACAGCTGCTTCATAAACGCCGTCTCCGTCGGAATCAGTCAGCTTAGTAAATGTACCGCTGACAGAGTCACTCCAAGTCCACATTGAGAACCAAGCGCTAGCCGTGTTCCAATTTGAGTTGGACTTGAAGTAGATGGTAGTAGGCACTGCACCGACTTCTGCAATCTGCACATTAGCAGCATTTGCAGAAAGAGCGACGGTAAACAGTGAGCATACCATCAAAATTGCCAGCACAAGAGACATTAGTCTTCTGCTGACAGATTTCTTTGTACTCATAATAATTATCCTCCTTAAAGAATCGAATAAATAGTTTTTGAAAAATGCCGTAATTCTAAACTCCGTCTGACCACCGGGTTGCTGAGAGCCTGAAAACACTCATAAAAAAGCAAGCTTCTCTACAAGCCCTTTCAGGCTCTTAATTGTTTTGGCAATTGTTCACGGATTCATGGGAGATATTCCCTTTAAGATAAATCCATATCGACTTTTCGTGTCGATTTTTGCTGAATTTTCACAAAAACTTTAGTAAATCACCTACTATTATTGTAACAATGATTATATCATAAATAACAATTAGTTACAACAAGATTACAAGATAAATACTAAACAAACTTTTGCGGTGTTTTTTGTCAAAGTCCACTAAACCAAAATTTGTCCTATTACTAAAAATTAATCACTTGAAATCACAAAAAGTGACCCTATCTTATTTTGGAACATTCGGATAGAGTTTGCCAGGCAGACGCCCTCTGTGTTTTTTCGTTTTATGACAGATATCCGCAAAATCGCTCCGAAAACGGAAATGCTTGCGGATGATAAAAATAAACCGTCACAGCCACTTTCTTTCTCTCCTCTTATATGGCAGAACGCAAAATGGGCTGTAAAAAACGAAAGTTTTTTACAGCCCATTTCTTTCAGCGCCAAAGGCACTGTACTGTATACTACTAATATGATTGAAAGAATGAAATATTATGAGGTCTGATTATCTGATAACAGCCACTCTGTACTGAGCGCCCGATTCATTGAGGCAGAGCCTGATGCCGTTCTCTGCCGCACTGCTCTCTTTAACCGTAAGACCTGCTGCGCTAAGAACAATGCCTGCGGTTGCTCCTGCGGTACGCTGTGCATAAGCAGAATAAACCTTAGTGCAGGCATCTGTGCTGCTGTAAACCTCAAAGGGCATCCCCACTCTGTAAACAAACACTGCCTGCGGTGTGCCTTCAACCGTAACCGTCCGCTCTGAGTCACCGTTGCCGGTATAGCCGACATAAGCTAAGGGTCGGGATACCCTGTCCTTTTCCTCTTCGCTCAAATGCAGGGTTGTGCTCTCAAGATGCTCCCCCAGAGCAGTATCAATAATCGCATTATCGGAGTTGAAATCTCCGCGCATAGGTCTGTCTGATGATGACCAATTGTTCAGTGCCAAGTGACTTGTTTTATTTGTTGATGACATATGTGTCTCTCCTTTTATTATAGTATATCTATCTCCTGCCAAGAGTAGCCCTTTTGCTCCATCTTATCAAAGGTGAGCTGCTGCATCTCAATGTATGCCCAGCTCATTCCGCCAAAGGCAACATCTGCCTCTAAATGTGAGGGAAAAAGCGACTCAATCTGACTGATAATAAAATTCTTCTCTCCCCTTGTGCAGAGGGTCGCGCCGAGATTGACTGAAATTCTCTGAAGTGCGGGGAACTCCTCAATAACGCCTTCAACGCCCAAAAGGTTAAGTATTTTCTCCATACCCTGTAATGTAAAGTCGTTTACACCCAGAGAGTTTCTGGCTATGAGCATTTCTCTGCGCTTTTCTAAAGGTAAGTCCTCTCTGCTTTTTCCGAGGAGTATTTCGGCATTTCTTAAGCCGTAGCTCTCAGCAGAAGCAAAAAAGCACTCTCTTATCATAGTATCAAGGGTTTCTCTGAGAATATCAAGTCCCACCGCATAGGCTGAAAGCTCCGAGTACACCGCTGTATTCTCTTCAAGCGAGTAAACTCCCAAGGGACTTAGCCTGAGTATTAATGAGTCAAGACTGCTCACGCCACTACCCCCTCGGTAATAACAAGGGTTTTGAGTACCGGATACTGATTCTCGCCGCATCGCAGATCGGCGTTTATCGAAGGCACAAAGCAATACTCCTTAACACCCTCAATGTGAAATATTCTCTCTCCTGCCTCTGTGAGGATAACGCTTCCCGCAACTCCTCTTGAAGCAACATAGTCGTTTATCTCGGCTATACATCTGTCCTTTACAACGCTGAACTCAAAGCCGTCTTTTACATCAAGCCTTATATATAGAGATGTATAAGCGGCCTCTGCCTTCTTTACCAAGACATCCACATTTACCTCTCGCAGCTTTGAAAGGGTATTCTGTGTATTCTGAAGAGTCTCGTCACTTACGGCGGTGCCGTCAGCAGATATGTAGACATCTACCGTGCCGGCACCTCTTGCCCTGGGCACAACTCCGGCACCGGATACTCCCTCCACGCTTAAGGCTGAATTTTTATAGTAAGCGCAGTTTGTTCCGTTTGACACAAGCTTAAAGCTGTCGATTATCCTCTGTCGCAACGCTTCATCGCTCTCTGTATCCGTGCCGCCGCTGAAGCTTTTCCTGTTGCTTACGCTGTCAACGCCTGCCGGAGAAGTTACCATAATCCTGATCTCTCCGGCCTTAACATTGTAGGCTCTGCCACCCTCTAAGGCTCTGACAAATGCCGTTGCTTCGGTTTCTCCCTGCCCTATGACAACGGCAAAAAGCGTCTCAAAGCGCAGAGGAGCTTCTCCGGAAGTTGCAACGATAGTGCCCTTGGGAACCTCTACATCAGCCACCGCCGGCTGTGAAAGAGAAAATGTCACTTCGCCGGAGGTAAAGCCCGCGCCTCTTCTGAGAAGTCCCCGGCTCTCTGCGTGACGGTCAAGGTACTCTCCCTCGGCGGTATCTGCAAACATCTGTCGCTTAATCCACTCTGCGTTTACAAGAGAGGAGTAAATCTCTCCGCCCAAGACTCTTAGCCTCAGGGCAATATCCGATACATCATCGGGTACAGCTCCCGAAAGCTCTGCGTACTTCTCTTTCATTCTCCTGTATATTTCTTCATAAGTTATCACTGAATTTTCACCTCTGCTTCTACGCTTTCATTATTATATATAATATTAAGCTTTGCTACCCTCTCGGTTTCGGTTAGATTTTGCAGGCTCAGAAGCTGAAGTTCAACGCCTTCGAGTAAAGCGACCGCCTCTCTCAGCTTTGCCTCAAAATTACGGATACCTGCCTCTGAGGATATATCCTGAGCTCTATCAAGACCAAGCTCCTTCATATAAATAAACTTGCCCTTTTCTACGCTTATGCAAAGCTTTACCCTTTGAACAATCTCCTCTATACCGCTGATATAAACAGGTGAGCCTGTGTAATCCGTCAGGATATCGCCGTCCTTAATAAGCACATCCATATCAGTCTGCACCTCCGTATTCCTTGCCGTTAATAAGCACAGAGCCGTTATTTTTCAGCACAATTGACGCACCTCCTGAAGAGTACAGCATAAGCTCTCCGCTTTGAAGCTCCTCTCTGCAGGGTGCCAAAACTCCAACAAAGCCCTGTCCTAAATCAAGAGGTGTAACAACTGCCTCGGCGCCTACGGGAGGAACATACACAATTCCGTAGGGTGCGATTATCGGCAGATTTCTGTGCGCCTGAGCTGAGTCCACCTCTACCCTGCCTGCAGAGCTTTGGGTAACATTACCCTTTGAGGCAGACACGGTGTCCTTTGTGTTTTTTGCCATAAATGATGTTATCCACATTTACTTTACCTTCTTTCTGAGGAGCAGCTTTGTTGTCTCTCCGTCTTCATTAGCGGTGTAACGGATTGAGCTGACATAGTAATCCTCCGAGCTGCCCAGTTCAGGCTCATTCACCCTTGCCTTTGCACCCAAGACATCTGTGAGCCTTTGATTCACATACAGTACGGCAGTCTCGAATTTTGACGCTGTTTTCTCAATCAGCTCATCTGCCTTCTTAAGAGTGCCTGTTGAGGCATTGCTTGCGTTTATGTAACGCTCTCTTACAATACCCCTCTTTTGTGCGTCGGCATTTTCTGCCTTGGTTATGTAGTCCTTAGCTGCCTCGGTTTTAACAAAAACTCTTGACACCGGTTTACATCTTAACCGAGTGCGCTCAAGGTGGCTGTAAGCAATTCCGCCTTGGCCGAACACAAGGGTTTCTTTCTTTGGAGCAAGTCCTTCGAAGTAAACGGTATCTCCCTCAACTCTCGGGAAAGCGCCGTAGGCTTCCTTAGAAAAGCTCTCAAGCACCTGCCAGCAGGAGGCACCCTTCTGAACCTTGAATTCGCCGAAAAGGGTTTTATCTTTGCCGATGTAAGACTTCATACCGTAAGGCTTCAGGTAGCGGCTGAAGATGATGTCTGTGGAAACATTCACGAAGCTTTGGGGATGTGCCTCGTTGTCAAGGAGCAAGGCAGAGGGGCTTCTGGCAATCAGCTCGGTTTCGGGAGCTTCGGCTAAAATGTCCGTCTGTTCGTCGACAACCGAAGTGAAAACAAGCTTTTCGCCGTCATATAAGCTAAGCTCTGACAGCTCCCCTACACTCAGCAGAGGGAACACCGCGGAAAAGCTGTCTGCAGGAGTTTCCCCGTCAATGCACAAGTGTAAAGACTTCGGCGTGCCTAAAGGATAGAATCTTCCGTCTGCACCCTTTGCAACAACTCTCAGCATAGCCTCACCTCTCTGCCTTTTTCTATCTCATCAGGCCGCTTAACCCATGGATTCAGGGCTACAAGTTTATCAACCGTCGTGTCTGTTATGAAAGCAATGTCGAAGAGGGTTTCACCCTGCCGACAGATATAAGTCTTATTCTGTGCTGTTTCTTCACTTGCGTCCTCACAGAATTCAAAGCTGTATGTAACAAGGTCGGGAGTGGTCTCGCCCACAGCCTCAAGGCGGGTAAATCGGGCATACATCGGTGAAAGTCCCGGCAACGACAAAATTCCCTTTTTGCCTTTTCCGAAGAGCTTTGAAAGCCTTTCATAGCGCTCAAAAGCATCTGCTCCGAAAAGCTCGCCCCTACCGCTTACAACGGTACATTTTCTGCCTAAGTCCTGAGTTTTCTCCCCTATAAAGGGCATAAAGCTCTGTGCAAGCAGACGCCTGCTTTCAAGCTTGAGATAAACAGGATTGTACTCAAAGCTCACTCCGCTGAAGCTCATTTTTGAAAGCACCATCACTCTGCCTCCTTTTCCCACTGCAAAGCCTGTGAACAGCGACGGCTGTCACGCTCAAAGGCAAGGCTTAAAAGCTCTGCCTGCTGTCTTGCCTCAGACTCGTAAATTACACTATTATCCATTTGAATTACCTCCTATGGGTACGGTAAAAAGCTCCTCTGCCTCCAGGGTGTATTCCTTCAAATACTTGCCTGCGGGCAAAACCGACTCTCTCACCTGTGCCACCTTACAACGCTCATAGTTTTTCGTCTGAGCAGGTGTTTTCACCGTAACGGTAAAGCCCTCTGCGGCTTTTTCAATTGTCTCTGAGGGCAAAGAAAAAGCAAGCTTCAGATTATGCTTTTTACCGATTCTTATTTTCTCTGTTTCAGCCTGCAACAGCTCGCGGCGAATATAGTACTCAGCTACCTCGTCACCCAATACTGAAGAAACTCCCATAAGAGGCATACCGTCTATATAAACTCCTGTGTTACGGGAGTTAGGAATGATATATTCTGTCACTCTGCTTCCTCCTCGTAAGTAAATTTCACCCTTGCGGTTATATCCCTGCAAAGGGTCATTAGGTCTCTGTCATAGTAGACCTTTGAAAGCTCGGTATCCGTTAAAACTCCTTCGGCATCGGCACGGCACAAGGCGCTCATAAGCTTAAAGCTAAGTGCGCCTAAATCTCTGCCCTCCGAATTTTGCGGGGCAACAAGCTGAATACTGAGAGTCCCCTCGCAGAGGGAGAGGTTGCTCTCTCCCTCTGAAAAGCCCTGAAACACCTCGCTGCAGAGCTTTGCCTTCTCAATACCGCAAGAGGCAATATATCCCCTTACAGGCTTTTCGGCAGGACTGCTTCTGCCTGAGCGGATAAATCTGATCTGCTCAAGGGTGCGCTGAGGCTTCAGTCTTAAAATCAGTCTGTCTAAAACGCTGTCTAACGAACTGTTAATACTCATCATAATCATCCTTTGCATCAGGTGTGTAAAGGGCAAGCACCGCCCAAATATAGAGGTCTCTCTGTCCCAAGCGTATAACCTCGGTATGCTTCAATGTGTAGTTTGTGCCATTACAGGTAATAAATACCTCACTGCCGTTTTTAAGGGTTATATCGGCAGGGGCGATCATAAGGTAATGCCTTGAATCAAGATAACCTGAGGGAATTGACTCGCCGCCGAGGTATGTTTTGTTCTTATAAAGCAGAGGCTGAATCAGAGCATTTGTCTGCACAGTCTCCTTGTCTTCTGTAAGTGTGACGCTGTCGCCGTACTTCTTTATAAGCTTGGAAACGGTATCGTAAATGCTCATGCTCTCACCCGCTTAAAGCAAAATGAGCTGTCGCCCTTAAGGTGCTGAGCAATACTCTCCCTCTCTGTCTCCCAAAGCACTTTTGCCTTTTCTACCGTATCGTCGTTCACGGTAACCGACATACTGCCTGCAGTAAGGGACTTAACATTCTGACTTGAATAAAGGCAGTATTTATAGTAAGCAAGAGCGCCTGCACAGCTTGAAAATTTCCTGCTCAGAGACTCATCGGCGCTCTTTGGCGAAAGAAGCATAGAGTTTAACTCCTCATAGGCGTCTATGCACACAGGAGTCCATTTTGAGACCTCCTCAGCACTTAAATCCGAGATAAGAGCGAATCTGTTTATTACTTCATTCAGTCTCAAATCTCTCACCCCTTATCAGTAGGTAAGCTTCTTTGAGGCGCCGTCGAAGATTTTTGCAAAGCCGGCGATACAGCTTATTGTTGCACGCTCAAGCTGTCTGTCGATGAGCTTATCGTAGTCGGTGGTAATCTCCCCTGCCTGTACCATTTCAAGGGCACAGTTTTTATCAAGGCATACAACGGTGCCTGAATCCAAAGCTGAGGTATGAATCAGGTTTGCACCCAGAGGTGTGATCATTCTTCCCGTGCCGTGGAAAGACTGCGCTGCGGTGCTGTCCTTGAACTCTGCAACAGAGAGAAGCTTGGTCATAGCGTCTGTGGGAGCAAGAATTGTATTTAGCTCATAGGGGCTGAGCTGTGCCCACATATTGACAAGATCGCCGTAAGCAAGCTCACCCGTATTGCCTGATGCAACTGCACCGCAGGGATTGGAGTTACCGTCGCCTGAGAGAATTACCTCCACAGCATCCTTGAGCTGTGCTCTTGCTATGTATGCGCCGATTTGCTTCAAAGTTACGGTGAAAAGGTCAAGTCGCTGAAAACGAAGCGCCTCATAAGAGGAAACAAGCATTCTGCCTCTCTTGTGAAGCTTTACAAGATTCTCCTGTGTTGAGACCTTTGTCTGAGGAATATATGAGCCCTCAGAAACCTTTACCAGAGTTTTGTCCTCCTCTGCGGGGGTGGAGGTGATGCTTCTGTAATCCATGCCTGTTATGTTGGTCTTTGCGGCGATAACAGAAGAAAGCACATCCGCCTGCTCCATACCCTGACGGACCGCACGGCTTACATATTCAGGAAAAAGCGCAGAGCTGTCCGCTGTCTGAAAGAATTTCTCGACAGGGTCGGACTTTGCTCCGCTTACCTTAATATCAAAACGCTTGAGCTGTCGTGAAAAAGCGTCTAAGCCCTCAAGCTCTGTACCTACATAATTTACAGAAGGGTCAAGCTCCTCAAGTATATCGGACATACTCTTGGTGCTTGATGCATACATACCCTTCTCAAGTGAAATCTTTTCAAAAATAGCCATTGTATCTCTCCTTATTTATTAAAGAATAAAGCCTACTGTATCGCCGTTGGCAAAGAGGACTAATACTTCCTTACCGTCCTCTGCTACCTTAACCTTTCCGCTTGCGCCTGCAGCAACGGACTGATAGCCCACAGCGGCAGTACCGCTCAGGGGAAGCTCAACATAGCCGTGAAGCTGTACACCGGCGTAGCCGTCACGAACGCTTACTGCAACTCCGCAGAACTTTTCTCCGTTTGCAGCAGGTGCGACCTTGCCGTTTGCCACTACCTTAACAGGTACTCCGGCTACGGTAAGGGCAGAATCTGCTTCGAAGGTGACAATGTTCTCTCCGAAGCCCTTAAAACAAATGTTATTCATATACTTTTCCTCCGATAATTAAATCTTGAATTCTGTGTTACCCACAGTTTTTTGCGAGCTCTTGGCAACTGAAAGCTGAGGCTTTGGCATAAGGCTTTTCTCAGCCTTTTCTCTGTATGCAGACAAAAACTCCTTCAGCTCGCTTATGCTGAGCTTTGCAAGTACGGTTTCCATTGTCTTGCGGGAGATGAGAGGCTCTGTAATGCTCGATAGTCTCAGCACCTCCTGAGAAAGCTCATCTTTGTACTGCTCGCCTAAGTGAGCCTTGTGCTCTAACTCCCCTATATACTCCGATAGCTTTTTTGCATCTTCAACAGAGAGCGTTACCGCGTCGCCCACATTCAAACTCTTGATAATTTCATTCATTGAAATCTTTTCCTTTCTATTGGCTTGAAAGCCCTTGATTACTCCTGCCTCACGCTGAGCCGGCACCGCCACAAAGCTCCATTCGTAGGCGTCCTGCGCCTCGCTTAGTTCATAGTAACAGCTTACATTTCCGTAGCTTTCACCTTTTTTGTGACCGCAGGGATTTGTGTTTCTGTCCTGAGAGCAGACAGAGCAAACAGCCTTTTTCACCGCACAGCCCACGCTGACCTCTTTGAGAATACCGCTTTCAATCTGAGCGATGGTCTCTTCGCTCGCCTTTGTTCTCGGCATATAAGCCCGTGCAACAAGGCGGAAGTATTCGTCTCCTGTTTGGGTCTTTTTTCCCTCTACAGCTTCAACCTGACAGCTGAATATCCGGGCTTTTTGATTTTGTGCTTTAGGGTTATGGTCGCAAATTCCCGTCTTTCCTACAAAGAGTTCACCAAGCTCAAAAAGAGCCTCAACAGTGAACCGCTCAAAGTCTCTGTCAATATCGTTGTCGCAGAGCACAACCGAGAAGACATATACCTCCTCCAAAGAAAATTCTCGCCTTGTGTACTTATTAATCAGCTCAAGCTCCTTGTCAGTTGGCACAGAGTTTGTGCTTTTGATTATTGAACCTTCCTTCAAGTAGCCACCTCCAAATTACTTTCGATCACCTGTGCCCGGGCGTTATCAAGTCTTGCCTGTGCAAGCTGTGCCTCGTCCTGAAGCGATATGTTGCTCCATACGACGCTCAAATCGCCGCTTCCTCCTAAAAGGCACAGGTGTGTACTGCATATTTTCTCTATGACCGGATTAAGCAATGTGCGGTAATACTCAAGCTCGCTTGTCAGAATATCCGCCTGCACAGAGCTCATACGCTCTGTACTTGACCAAGATAGTCCAAGCAAAAAGGGCGGAATTGAAAGCTTTGAAACAATCTGCTCCAAAACATGCTTCAGAGGCACATCGCAGTCCAAAATCTGACTGTCTGCGCCGATTACCTTAATTGACACATCACCCACAGAGACAAAGTCGCAGACTCTGCTCTGGTCTCTCATAGCTCTGCTCCACTCCTCGGCAATCTCGGCAGCACGCTGTTTTGCGTTAACGGAAGTGCCCTCGGCAGGGTTGTAGGTTACTGCATAGCGAATGTTGCCCACACGCTCCCAATTGTTGCCTACCGATTGAAAAATCTTCAGCAAAATTGAGCTTACAAAGGGAAGTCCCTTGAGAATCGAAGTGCCCTTCACAGTACCCGGCTGAGGACTCAGAAGCGTTGAGAGAATCAGCTCCTGCCTTTCTGCCGGAGTGTTTGCGGAATCACGCAGACAAACCGTGAGGTCAAGAGGAGTTTCGCCCATACTGACGCTTACATCATAAAGAGAAGCGTTATAAAGCGCAGATATCGCCCTCATATCGGACGAGGGTATCATCTCACCCACAGCGGTGCCGTATGTAATGAGCTGGTCAAGGTAGCTGTAAATAAATGAGTGAAGTCCGCAGTTACCGCCCACTCCTCTGACATTCGCAACGAACCTGTCGATTATTGTCTGATACCGTTCGCAGTCGCACTTCACCTCAAATGTCCCTATCAGTCTCACAAGCTTTGAAAGCGCGGCGTCTATAACAGGCACCGCCTCGCGAAGCGATGAGTAAAGCTCAAGCTCTGCGGTACTGTCAGGGCAGTAGTGTGAAAGCGCCGAAAAGGGGTGAGTGCTCGGCTTGGTGCTCACTGTCTTAACAGGTGAGTTGTCTATTTTGTTTTTCTTAGAAAACAGCTTCACAGCTTTTCCTCCTGTCGGCGGCAATGGCACAGAAGCTCTCTTCATTGCCACCGTGTAAAATTGTTGTGACGAAATATCTGATATCGTCCATTGCGTGGTCGTTTTCTTTGACGGGCGCTTCTACGCCTTCTTTTTCGTCCCAGCGGTACAGTGAAAACTCCCTTACCGAGTCCTCACAGTTTTTGCAGATTTTTACTCTGCCTGACTTAAGCGCAGAGGAAACCTCTCTGATTCCGTCCAAGACTGAATTTTTGGCAGGAACCGGCTCAAACCTTTTGTGCCGTCTGATAACCTCCATAAAACTCGCCGCAGAGGGGTCTACCGTAACTTTTGTTACATGCCGTTCTCCCACAAGCCTGCACATAGCCTCGTAATGCTCCTCGTCGGTGCGTTGAGCTCCATGGACTTTTGAGTCGTAATAGTACTCGTCAATTCGGTACCACACGCCCTGTAATCTGCCCCACAATCCGAAGGAAGCAGGATTCACCGTGCCGTAATCGCAGGACACAGCGTACTCCTCAAGCTCTCCCTTCGGCACATCACAGAAAGCCGACTCCTCCTCCATAAAGGGATATACAGCTCCTGTAACTGCCGTCCATTCGCCTTTTACGAACCGACGGTAAAACGAACCTGAGTAAAGGCTTTCGTACCTCTCTCTTATTTTCTTCGTAAGCGAGGGGTTATCGTCCATAAGGAAGTGGATATACAGAGCGTTTTTCTCCCGACGCTTTTTAATCCACTCGGTATAAAACCAGTGGGCAGGGTGTTCGGGATTGCAGTTAAACCACAGCTTTGAACCCTGCACGGAGCACCGCGCCAGAGCTTGCTCAACAAAGGATCTGGGCATTAGTGCCACCTCATCAAGAAGCACCCCCGACAAGGTAATTCCCTGAATGAGAGAAGCCGATGACTCGTCCTTGCCGCCAAAGAGATAAAAGCGATTACTTATCCCTTTGAGGCTTATTTGCAGGTAATTTGACGAGATATTCTCATTGACTGTAAAGCCCATCTCTCTGAGCACAGGCAGTATGGGGGTCGTCACATTTCGTCTGACAGAACCTATCGTTTTTGAGCATATGGCAAAGGAGGAATCCGCAAACCCGGAAAAAGCCCAAGCTATAAAGGATATTCCCATACAGAAGGTTTTTCCCGAACGGACTGCACCGTCGCATATTACTGCATCACAACTCTTATACTTTGACCCCTCGCTCCACCATG
>JBJEOT010000031.1:0-37822 GCA_051880855.1 Ruminococcus sp. | reverse complement strand
AAATACCGACCTCCATAAGTTAGATTTTGGGTCTAACTTTTGGGGGTCGGGTCAAATATCGGTGGGATTTGCTTTACACATTTATTTTTGATTATTTGTTGCTGTTATCAACAACAGTCACATCGTAGGGTTTGGACTCTTCCTGAGTATTTACTCCGTTCTCCTCCGGCTCATTCTCATCATCAGACCAATTGCTGACAGCGTTTGCGCCCTTCTTAACAGTCTTTACAACAGTCTTGCCGATATCGGTGCCGAGCTTTCCAAAGTCTTTTCCTACTTCTTTCCAACTATCTCTAAGTCCCATAATAATATCTCCTTTATTTAATAATTATTTATAGTAAAACCGCCAAAGGCTGTTTCTGTCTTTTTCATCGGCATAATCAATACCGATTCGAGGTGAAGTTTCAATTCTCTTAACTTCAAAGCCGTCATTTTCTATCCAGATTACATCAGAATTACATAAATCGGTACCGTTAAGAGCACAGGTTATCCCCATAGCTTTTGTAAGCTTTCCCGGTCCGTTGAAGCCCTCAACGCCTCTGATCAGCACGGCTTCGGGATGGCCCTCGTTACCGCTTACAACATTGAGCAATGCGTGTATACCGTAACAAAGATAGACATAAGCAGTACCGCCCTGCATATAAAGAGTTTGTGTGCGTTTTGTCTTACCCTTGTGGGCGTGGCAAGCTGTGTCCTCCTCACCGAAATATGCCTCTGTCTCAGTTATCCGAGCTTTAATAACCTCATCGTTTATGTTTACACAGAGAAGCTTGCCCAAAAGGTACGGAGCTAACGCCAATGCATTTTTTGAATAAGTAGTAAAATCAATTCTATTCATTATAGATAATATACCTTACAAAAATTGAAATTGCAAGGGATTTATAAATTGTTTACGAAAAATTATATTTTTCAAGCAAAAGCGACTTAGACGATATGACTTCATTAATATATAAAAACTTTGAATCAATTTCGCCTTCACCGTTAAAGGAAATTAAATCAGTCACTCCGTAATATTCCACATCCTTGAGAGCGGAAGCAACATCCTTTACAGTATATGCATATTCTGAACTTGATACAGCTTCTGTATAAGAAGTTGTTTGAGAAAAGACTGAAGCATCCTTAGACATCAAGTTACTGAGTACGGTATACAGAAGCATATAAGCATCATATCCGTAAGCATCAGCCGAAGTTACCTCATTTTGAGAGATTGACTTTGCCTTAGAATATGTGTTGATAAAATCGGAACCGATGAAGTTCGCCGAATCCGCCTGAAGCTTATTTATATAGGCTATATTCTCAAACACTTCTTTTTCAAGCAACGATTTATCTTGAATCTCCGTCAACATTATTTTTGCTGTAATACCCTGAGATTTTAGCTCCTCTGCGATTTTTGCAGAAGCTGATTTGTCACCGAATATCACAATAAAATCCGCCTGTGCGTTAACTACGGTCTGAATATTGTATGTGTTCTCTTCTCCGCCCGCAAAAAGCTTAGTAATAACACCGTTTGCAGAAGCGGTGTATGAGGTTTCGAAGGTATCGGCGTAGTTTTTGCTTTGCTTTGAACTATCAGTACAGATGACTACACCCTTAACTAAGTTTGCATTACTTATGTATGTTGTCAAAGCCGATAGCTGATAAGACATAGGAATAGCAATGGAATAAACATTCTTACTGTCAGCAATCAAATCACTGCAATTATCTATAAAGATGAGGGGAATATCTGTTTGTGAAAAAGCTGAGATAATCTCATCGGTTTTATTCTTATCAGTTCCTAACGCAACAGCACCGGCTATCTTTTTTTCGGTAAACATATCTATGGCTGATAACACATCCGTGCTGTCTGCAAAAACCAATGAAACGCTGTTTAGCTCCTCCCCTGCTATTTTATCTGCCAAAGAATGAGCATACTCTATACCGCTCTTTACCTTTTCAGATGAAGAACAAGCGACATCGCCGGAAGGTAATAGCACGCCGATATAAATCTCGTTGTTTTCGTTGATATAAACCTCAACAGGCTCAGCATCGGTACATGCCGTAAACATTGTAACTGTAAGCAAGACAGCAATTAGCGCTGAAAGAAGCTTTTTCATATTCATACCTCATTAGACTTTATATTAACAATTATTATAAACTATTATCGACACAAATTCAATAATATACTTAGTTCTCTTGAAAATATACGGATCAGACACTATAATTAATCTATTACAGGCGGTGAAAAAATGAAGATTAATATGCTCTCTGATTACCTGAAATCGGTTTATGGCAAAAAGCTAAAAAAGATTGCTCTGTCAAGCGGAATGACTTGCCCCAACAGAGACGGTACTTGTGGTTACCGTGGCTGCATATTCTGCACGGAAAATGGCGCAGGAGAATTTGCACAAAGCGCGCTTTTAAGCATTGAAGAACAAATCGAAAGCGGTAAGGCTCAGCAAAACGCAAAAGAGAATGAAAAGTTTATTGCTTACTTTCAGAGCTTTACAAACACCTATGCAAGTGCAGAAAAAATCAAAAGCCTGTATATACCGGTAGCTCATCGAGATGATATAGCTGTAATTTCAATTGCTACAAGACCTGACTGTCTGTCGGATGACATTATTTCAGTACTGAGTGAGATTAATAAAATCAAAACGGTTTGGGTGGAACTCGGACTGCAAACCGTTAATGAGAAAACAGCAGAGTATATTCGCAGAGGATATGAACTATCTGTTTATGATGAGGCAGTCGAAAAGCTGAGAAAAGCAGATATTAAAATAATAACACACTTGATTTTTGGACTGCCTTATGAAACAAAGGAAGATATGCTTGCCTCTGTAAAGTATGTAGGCAAGGTTACAGACGGTGTTAAACTTCATAACCTCTATATTCAGAGAAACTGCGATTTAGCAAAGCTTTATGAAAAGGGCGAGTTTGAGCTGTTGAGCAAAGATGAATATATCGACATACTTTGCGATGCAGTCAGATATCTTCCGGAAAATGTTGTAATTCACAGACTCACAGGTGACGGTGATAAAAGTACTCTGATAGCGCCCAGGTGGGGATTTGACAAGATAAAGCTTCTGAAAAGCATCAATGAGGCCTTTTATGACAGAGATATTATACAAGGTGAATACGCAAAACAAGCAAGGTCCTGATAATAATTCAAGGCCTTGTGCTGTATTAACCCGATGAAAATATTGTGCAATAAAAATATACACCAACCGTGATACTTGTTGTATCAAAATCAGTGTATGTTTATGTACCTAATAAGTTTGTATTTATGAAATCAATGAACTAAAATCAATTATGCAATTCATTGATAATATGTTGAAAACTTTGATGTTCCATATTATTTATTATTTGATATGAGCACTCAGGCTGTAAATTAATTTTATCTAAATCACTTAGTTCAAACCATTTATAGACACCTTGATCATTATCCTTTATTTCTCTTTCGCCTTCGAATAATTGCAATTCTTCATTTTCATCATATATAACATAAAAGAGTAAAATTTCATGCCATTGTTTTGATTCATAATTAAAGAAATTCTCAACAAAAGCTGCCAAACGCTCTACACCTATATTCGCTCCTGTCTCTTCAAAATATTCCCTGACAATAGCCTTTTCCGAACTTTCTCCAAATGATACTTTCCCGCCGACAAAAGTCCAAAAATCATCCTTTTTCAATCTATTCAACAAAATTTTATTATCTTTTATAAGCGCGCCGGAAACTCTATAATTAAACACATTTTCACATTCTTTAATTTGAATATCTCTCATTTTTGCCTCCAAATATAATTGATAAATTAATTACTCGTCAAAATACGATCTGTTGAACATATGTTACCGAAAAGCCGTGGAAACTATAGCAATGATAGAACGACCAACGCTTCTTACATTCCTATTTGAATAATTGTCATGTATAAAAGTGTACTTACACCAATACTTAACAAAGTGTTCCGTTTCCAACTATGCATTATCATCGCAACTCCTACACAAATCAATTCAGGGAATCCGTGGTTTCCTTCAAGAAGATTTATATTTCTTAAGCAATATACCAAAAGCATGCTCATTATTGCCGGCGGTAGAACTTTTCCTAAATAAGAAATCCATCTTGGTAATTGCTCGCAATGGTCAAATATAATAAATGGCAGGAACCTGAGCAATATTGTTATGATTGTCATTACAGCAATCACCATAATTATATATTTGTCATTCATTGATTTCCTCCCAATTTAAAGTGCTTTTCATGCACAGCAGAACAACCGACATCACAATAAGTGCCGGTATCAAAAAACTATCAGCTCCAAAGATTAACAGTGCTGCAATGGTTATTACAAACCCGGATATTGCCGGAATATGATTTTTATGTGTCTTCCACTGCTCAACAACAAGTACTGCAAAAAGAGCTGTCATCACAAAATCAATACCTGTTATATCAAACGGTATTATACTTCCCACTACAGAACCAATGACACATCCAAAAATCCAATATATTTGATTCATTAGCGTTACTGCAAAATAATAGTTTTTATCACTCAATCCTTCGGGTGTTTTGTAGCCCGTCAAAAGCGCATATGTTTCATCCGTCAGTCCAAATATCAAATATATCTTTCTGATTCCTGTTCCTCGATATTTTTCTAACATTGATAAGCCGTAAAACAAATGTCTGAAATTCAGTAAAAAAGTCAGCAATGCAACATGTGTTAATGTTGCACCAGCCGCCAATAATTCTACTGCCAAAAACTGAGCCGAACCGGCATATATGAACAGACTCATTAGAAATGCCCATATCGGTCCGTATCCTATTGATTGAAGCAGCAAGCCAAATGCAATTCCTAAAGATATATATCCTACCATAACCGGTATTGTTTTTGGAAATACTTGTTTTATTATCTGTCTCACAAAGGCACATCTCCTTATATTTTATCTCTGATATGTTTTGAAACTATCGTTTGTAAGATTGAACTGCTTTCACAAATCCTGATATAATAAACTAAGTGTATCACAAATATGTGAATGTCTCAACTGTAAAAAAGAAAAACCTCTCTTGTCTACTTAGACAAGAGAGGTTTTTCATGGCGGAGAGAAAGGGATTCGAACCCTTGGTACGGTTTTAGCCGTACACACGATTTCCAATCGTGCTCCTTCGGCCAGCTCGGACATCTCTCCGTTTCTCGCCTCGATTATTATATAGTAAGACATAGAAAAAATCAAGTCTTTTTTTCATATTTTTGTATTTTTTCGGGCGAAAATAATGAGAAATTAATAAGACGCGTCTCAAACAAACTGCTTCATATCTTCTGTATACATATCAAGCTTTACTATATCGTAGTAAATTTCAATACCAAGCTTCTCCTCAATCGCTTTAAGCAAGAGAGTCAATGCCACATTTTTTGTATTACCTGCAGGGAGCACAATATCAAAACTGCAGAACTCGGAGTTGTGCGGCTGAATCTCCATTATCTTAATATACGGAAGAACATCTACATCCTTAAGGCCTGCTTTGGATTTTTTCTTGATAATAAGGCTATCACAGGTTTTGATTTTTTCTATTGCATTATATAGCTCAGACGCATCTAAACTGTCGCTTGAAATCTCGGCGTAGTATTTAGCATATGCTATTGCCTTAGGCTCCATCTCAGGATAAGTTGCAGAAAAAACTCTGATTCCAGTAGGAAGATACTTATTCATTTCTGCAGGTATCATATTTATATCATAGCTATCATCAATAATTCTGATGTCCATACACTCTCGCTTACCGGAAAGGCCAAGTGACATCGGAAGAGGAAATGTTACAAAGGGATGAGGATTAAAGCCCTCGGTGTACCACAAAGGAAGCCTTGCCCGGCGAACTGCTCTGAGCATACATCGGTTAAGGTCAAGGTGAGAAATATACTTGCATTCGATTTCTTTTGTGAACCAGATTCTAACTGTTCTCATAGCATATACCTCCCTTATAGCAAGCCGCACCGCATGCTGAACATTTTTCTTTACAGTTGGGTGTAGTTTCGCTTTTATATGCTTTTTCACGTTCCTTAATAAGAAACTCTTTGCTGACGCCGTAGCTGATAAAATCCCAAGGCAGAATCTCATCAAGCTCACGCTTGCGGTTTGCATAGAATGAGGGGTCAATACCGCATTCTGCAAAAAGCTTCATCCAAGCATCAAAGTCAAAGCAATCGTTCCAGCCGTCAAAACGAAATCCTTTTTCACAGGCTTTTTCTAAAACTTTACATAGCTTTCTGTCACCTCGGGCAAAAACTCCTTCCAAAAAGCTGGTGTTAGCTTCGTGGTATTTATAGGATATTTTTCTTGAAGTGATACAACCTTTCAGATGCTCTTGTTTCTTCGCAATCAGCTCAATAGAATCCTGTGCTTCCCACTGAAAAGGTGTGTGCGGCTTAGGCACAAAGGAGGAAGCAGATATTGTTACATTAACTCCCCTACCCTTGGTTCTGTTTTCGCATTTGAAAAATTCATTTACTACATCACCTGCGAGCCTTGCAATTCCGGAAACATCCTCAAAAGTCTCGGTTGGCAATCCAATCATAAAGTAAAGCTTTATGTTTGTCCAACCGCCGTCAAAGGCAGTGTGACAGGTTTTAAGAAGCTCGTCCTCACGAACATTCTTATTAATAGCATCTCTCAGTCGCTGAGTTCCCGCTTCGGGCGCAAAGGTGAGTCCGCTTTTGCGAACGGTTTTAATCTTGCTCATAATATCATCGGTAAATCCGTCTACACGCAGAGAAGGCAACGAAAGGCTGACACCCTCTTTATCTGACCAAGTGCAGAGATGTGACAAGAGTCCGGCGATATCGCTGTAATCAGAGGAAGACAAAGATGTAAGAGAAACCTCATCATAGCCTGTACTGTCGCAAAGAACCTTACACTGGTTGAGAATAGTATCCTTGGATTTCTCCCTAACAGGGCGATTGAGGAATCCTGCCTGACAAAAACGGCAGCCGCGGATACAGCCTCTGAAAATCTCGCTGACGGCTCTGTCGTGAACAATCTCAATTAACGGAACAACAAATGTATCGGGATAATAGGTATTATCCAAATCCATAATGATTCGCTTTTCAACCCGCTCAGGGGCATTGTCCTTTGGTGTAAAGCGATTTATAGTTCCGTCATCGTTGTAGGTGACATCATAAAGTGCCGGCACATAAACGCCCTTGATTTGAGAAGCAAGACGCAGGAAATCTGATTTTGATTTACCTTCGTCTCTGCACTTGCGGTAAAGTTCAATTACCTCAATATCTACTTCCTCACCCTCTCCGATGAAGAAGATATCAACAAAGTCAGCCAAAGGTTCCGGATTGCTTGTACAGGTACCGCCTGCAACAACGATATTCTTTAGCTCGGTTCTGTTCTCAGCGCGAATGGGAATACCTGCGAGGGAGAGCATATTAAGAACATTAGTGTAGGATAGCTCATACTGAAGAGTAAAACCGATAAAATCGAATTCCGTCAATGGGTCACCGCTCTCCAATGCGTAGAGAGGAATGTTCTTCTCGCGCATCAAATCCTCCATATCAACCCAGGGAGCAAACACTCTTTCGCACCACATATAGTCGTAAGAGTTAAAGAGACTGTAAAGAATCTTCATCCCCAAGTGAGACATACCGATTTCATAAGTATCAGGGAAGCAAAAGGCAAATCTTACATCTACCTTTTCTTTGTCTTTTACTGTGCTGTTCAGCTCACCGCCGGTGTATCTGCCTGGCTTCTGAACCTTTAACAGTATTTTTTCAACTTCCTTGCTATACAAAGAATCACCGCATTTCTTTTGAAATAATTAACACTATAAAATAAATTGATATAAACAACAACGAATAGTTGTACTTTGACTTAAAGAGAAATATAAATCCTAAAGTTGCTAAGGGTACTAAGAATATAAGAGTTAATATATTTATAATTCTCCGACATATTCTTTCCGTGTACTTTACGGTAAGCAGCAGATAAAGCAATTGTCCTCCGTCAAGACTCATTATAGGTAAAAGATTAAAAGCACAGAGGCAGATATTGCATACAGAAAAATCAAAAATAAGCTTCTGATAATAAAAGCTACTGATTGCTCCGCATAAAGCTGACAATAAGAGGTTTACTAAAGGACCGGATAGAATAATAAACAATTCCTGGCAGAAATTGAGTCCCTCAAGGTTAGTATCAATACCTACCTCGCCTACTCTTAAGTTAAGAACTTGAGGTGCGCCTGTGAACTTTTCAATAAAGGCTAGATGTCCCGCTTCGTGCAGAGCAGATGCCAAAAGGCACAAAGGCAAGGTACTGTCATGCCCTGAAAGAAAAACCGCCAAGCACACAAGTGCGACCGCCGAGTAATGAATATTTACTCTTGTCCTTTTAATCCTGAACGATATCACAGCTTAGCCTCATCTGAGGTTGTTTCAAATAAAGAAGAAAAATCAAAGCCTGAGAAATCTTGGTCGGAATATATTGTGGCATAAATATACTCGTCGTATTGCGCCTTAATCTCAGAATAAAAGTCATAGAAAAAGGTTTTTGCAGTAAACATAAAGATTAAAACAAGAAGGCACAAAATTAACTGAACAGTTAACACAGGGCTTCTTAGTCTCTTTTTAGCATTCTTTTCAGATATTTCTTCTGTCTTTTCTGCTTCGGGTTCAGCATCACGGCCTGAATCCTCCTTGAAAACAGGCTGTGATAAATCAGTCCATTCTGAAAGTTCTTCAAAATCGTTTTGAGTATAATTTAAGTTGTCCATATTATCACCTGACACAATATATGCAGGTGACACCGACTTATTTACCCAGTTGCGAAAATTCTTTTTTGTTGATGCTTATAAAAAACAAAACAGCAACAACTAATGCGCCAAGCTCTGCTATTGGAAAAGCATACCACATTGCATCAATGCTTACCTTTGATAGAACAAAGGCAATAGGCAAAACGAGAATTAACTGACGAAGCACAGACATAAGCAGACTTCTGACTCCCTTGCCCACCGATTGAAAGAGTGCTGTAAAAATAACTCCGACAGATGCAGGAAGGAAACAAAGGCTGATTCTGCGAAGCGCATTGACGCCGGTTGGCATCATAGACTCTTCTAAATCGAAGAAGGAAAGCATCTCAGCAGGGAACGCATGGAAAATAACAACGCCAATAAACATTATCGAAAAAGCTATAACAAGTGAATATTTTATGGTTTTCATCAAGCGTTCTCTGTTGCCGGCACCGAAATTGAAGCCCATTATCGGCGATACTCCTTGGTTAAGACCAAACACCGGCATAAAGACAAAGCTTTGAATCTTGTAATAAATGCCGTAGATTGTCTGCGCGGCTGTGTTGACATCTGCAGACGCAGGTGAACAGGCAATAATATAGTTTATTCCTGCAACCAAAACAGAGCTGATAGACTGCATTACTATGCCGGAAAGTCCGACGCTGTATATCTCTTTGACATACTTAAAGCTAAAGCGGTAGCCCTTAAAACTAAACTTAATGGGAAACTTTTTGATAAGAACAACTGCAACAAGAAAAATCATAGCAAGCCATTGACCGGCAACTGTTGCAATAGCTGCGCCGGCAGCGCCCATCTCAGGAAAAGGACCGATGCCGAAAATCATCATAGGATCAAGGATGATATTCGATACAGCACCGATAAGATGCGCAATCATAGGGAATATCATATTGCCTGTTGCCTGAATAGATTTTTCAAGCATAACCTGAATAAAAGAGCCAAGCGAAAAGACGAGGACAATGGATATGTATTGTACGCCGAAGTCAATAATTCGGGTATTTTCACTGCCTGCCATAAAGGTGATAAAGGGTCTTGCAAAGAAAATACCGATTAGTGCAAATACAATCCAAGTAGCAACTGCAAGCATAATTCCCGTTAAAGCTGCACGCTCAGCATCTTGCTTTCTCTCCTCACCCAAACGGCGCGCAATAAGTGAGTTAACGCCGACCGCTGTGCCCACAGTAAAAGCAATCAGCAAAAGCTGAAGCGGATATGCAAGAGAAACCGCTGTAAGGGCGTCTGAGTTACCGCCGTAATTACCGAGGAACACACTGTCAACTACATTATAAAGTGCCTGTATGAACATTGAAAACATCGCAGGCATACTCATTGTGACAATAAGCTTCAAAATGGACTCAGTACCCATCTTGTTCTTATTTTGTTTTTTTATTTCTATTTCCTTAAAATCTGCCATTTGCTTATTCTCTTTCATTAAAATCAACTGTTAGACTTATTCTTGGTTTTTACAGACCTATAGATTAGAATAATTATGACGGAAATTAATCCGCCCAATAAACCTCCTAGTATATCAACACAAATATCGCTTAACTGGAAAGTTCTGCCCTCTGCAAAGAGCTGAAGCACCTCATCGACAATCGGTACAACGGTGATACCGATAAGTGTCATATAAATGAAGCTTAGTTTTTTAGGAGTAAAGCATACAAAAGCAAAGGCGAGAAGAAACCCCAGTAAGCAAAACTCAGTAAAATGTGCAAGTGTCCGTACGATGTCTTGAGTAAGAAACGGACTTAAGCCCAATGTCTCCAGACACCCGTTGAGAAAAGTCATAACCCGACCGCTGCTGCTGCTTGACTCAGAGGCAGGAGTCAGAGAATTAGAGAATATGAAAGCAATCTGAAAAATGCTTAAAATACTGAGTATTATTCGAGCAATATTAAGCTTTACATTTTTTGTCATAATTATCAAATCCAATCGTAGTATATTTTATCGAAATTTCTCCGATATGTCAAATTATCTATTGTATTTTATAAGTAATTAATCTATAATCTTATCGGTGATATTATGAGCAATTGCAAATACAACGATGTTGTGATTATCGGCGGCGGTGTGTCGGGACTTTTTCTTGGCGCAATGCTGTCAAAATACCGTAAGGACTTAAAGATCGCTATCTTGGAAAAGCAGCCGCGCGTAGGCAAAAAATTACTTGTAACAGGCAACGGCAGATGCAATCTTACAAATATGAATATTACGGCTGATATGTATCACGGAAGCTTTGCCGAAGGTGCTCAGGCTCTTCTCAATAAATACCCTGCAGAAACTATAATAGACGCTTTTAATTCACTTGGCCTTCTTACAACCGTTGACAGCGAAGGCAGAGTATATCCTCTTTCTAAGCAAGCTAACTCTGTTATTGATGTGTTGAGGTTTGCAAATCGAAAGGGAAATGTTGATATTATTAATAACAGTACTGTTGTAGATATTAAGAAAAGCGATGATAAGATTGCCGTGATTACCAACAGCGGAAAATTCTTTTGTAAAAAAGCCGTTATCGCCACAGGCAGCAGGTCTGCACCCTCAACAGGAGCTGACGACAGTATGCTCGGAATCCTTAAAAGATTAGGACACAATGTCACAAAGCTCTACCCTGCCCTGTGTCCTGTTACTGTTAAGTCACAATCAATCAATTCTCTCAAAGGAATCAGGGTCAGCGGTAAGGTTAGCATAACTCAAAACGGAAATGTACTAAAAAGCGAGTCAGGTGAAATTCAGTTTTCTGATAATTCGCTATCGGGTATATGCGTCTTCAATTTATCAAGAATTGCAAACAGCGTAAGTAATACGGTTATTTCCGTATCGCTTTTACCCGAAATAACAGAAAAAGCTGTGTTTAAGCTGTTGCTGGCAAAAAAAACCACCCTTACAAAAGACGCTAAGGCAGAGGAACTGCTTATAGGCTTTTGGAGCAAAATGATAGGAATCAATCTGCTGAAGGAGTGCGGTATTCCGACTGCAAAACCCGTGAAAGATATCACCGCTTCGGAGCTTGAAGCACTAAGCAAGAAGATAAACAACTGGCAGTTTCCTGTTGTGGCACACAGAGATTTCTCTAAATCTCAGGTAACTGCAGGCGGAATCTTAGGAAGTGAAATAAATGCCGATACTATGGAGAGCAAGATTCAAAAAAATATACATATTATCGGTGAAATAATTGACTGTGACGGCGACTGCGGAGGAATGAATTTGCAGTTTGCTTTCGCCACAGCTTACGCAACAGCAAAGGAATTAAGTAAGCTATGATAACCCTGAACGGCGTCCGTTTAAGTCTTAAGTACGGACAGGATGAAATTATAAATAACACCGCCAAGGAACTTGGTGTCAGCACTGAGGATATTATAAGTGCTGAGCTGACAAGAATAAGCATAGACGCCAGAAAGAAGTCTGATATACACTACACGGCTACTGTAAATGTTAAGGCAGACTTAAACGAGGAAAAACTTCTTAAGAAGTTAAAGAACAAAGCAAAAAGAAGCGAAAATAACGAATACTGCTTTAAGTCAGAGAAGAAGCTCGGCAAAAGGCCTGTAGTAATAGGCTCTGGTCCTGCCGGACTGTTTGCAGCCTTATTGCTTGCAAGATGCGGTGCAAGGCCCATAGTAATCGAACGGGGCGAGTGTGTTGAAAGGCGTACTAAGACTGTCAATAACTTCTACAGAAACAGGAAGCTGAATCCGGAATCAAATATTCAATTCGGCGAAGGCGGTGCCGGCACTTTCTCTGACGGCAAGCTCAACACAGGTACAAAGGACATTCGCTCCCGGTTTATACTCAAAGAATTCGTTTCTCACGGCGCGCCTGAAGAGATACTGATTTCAGCAAAGCCTCATATCGGTACAGATAAGCTGAAAATTGCAATTGTAAATATCAGAAAAGAGATTGAGTCATTAGGCGGAGAGTTCAGATTTAACTCTCTATTTGTTGATTATACCGATAAAAACGGAAGAATTACTGGAATTAAAGTTACAAGCAACGGCAGTGATGAGATAATCGACGCAGATAATGTTATTATTGCAACAGGCCACAGTGCAAGAGAGACCTTCTACACCCTAAGAGACAGAGGCATTCTTATGGAGCAAAAGGCATTTTCAATAGGCGCAAGAATCGAACATTCAAGAGAAGATACAGATAAATGTCAATACGGCAATGCCCGTCATCTGCTCCCTGCTGCCGACTATAAGCTGAGCACACACCTCCAAAACGGCAGAGGAGTCTACACCTTCTGTATGTGTCCCGGCGGATATGTTGTCAACGCCTCAAGCGAGGAAAATATGCTGTGCACCAACGGTATGAGCCTTTGTGCACGAGACGGTGAAAATTCAAACAGCGCTGTACTTGTAAGCGTTTTGCCGAAAGATTTTGACTGCGGTGATGTGCTTGACGGAATTAAACTTCAGCGAAGGATTGAAAGATCAGCTTATGAGAAGATAGGCGGATACATTGCTCCTGTTATGAATGTCGGTGATTTCACGAATAATAAGCTGAGCTACTTCAGCAAGGTAACTCCGTCTATTGAGACAGGCTATGAGTTCTGCGATATTTCTGACATTTATCCTGAGTTTTTATCTGACTCTCTTAAAGAAGGTCTGCTAAAGTTGAGTCAACAGATGCCGATATTCGGCAACTCGGGAGCAGTACTTACCGCGGCTGAAACGAGAAGCTCATCACCTGTGCGAATACTAAGAGATGAAAGCTACCAATCTGTAAGTCTTAAGGGGCTTTATCCCTGCGGCGAGGGTGCCGGATATGCCGGCGGAATTATGTCTGCTGCGGCTGACGGCCTTAAATGTGCAGAGAAAATACTATCATAACATAAACGAAAAAACCTCCGTTAATCGGAGGTTTTTTCGTATTAGATATCGTTTTTGATTATATCTTCAAAGGATTCTCTGTTAATAATAACTCTATGCTTGCCTTCGTTTACCATAACAACTGCCGGTCTTCTGATTCTGTTATAGTTAGAAGCCATCGAGTAATTGTAAGCTCCTGTAGATAAAACAGCGAGAATATCCCCTATTTTTGTATCCGGCAGACTTACATTCTCCTGAATGAGATCTCCGCTTTCACAGCATTTGCCTGCAACTGTTACGGTCATTGTGTTGTCGCCGCACATATTTACAGCATTAACAACAGTATATTCAGACTTATAAAGGGCATAGCGTATATTATCGGTCATACCGCCGTCAACAGAAAGATAAGTGCGAACATCAGGAATAACCTTGATCCCGCCTACAGTATAAAGTGTTACTCCTGCTTCGCCGACAACAGATCTGCCGGGTTCGATTGATACAAAGGGCATATCAAGTGAAAGCTGGGAAGCCTTATTCTTTATTGCCTTGCTCATAGCCTCAATATACATATCAAAAGGCTTAGGAGTATCTGTGTCAACATATTTAATTCCTATGCCGCCGCCTAAGTTAAGCTCTTCAATAGTGTAAGAGAACTTTTCTTTAATCTCTGCAAAAAAGTCCATCATTATTTCAGCTGCATCTACAAAGGGTTCAAGCTCGAAAATCTGTGAGCCGATGTGACAGTGAAGGCCGCTGAGATTGATATTATCGTATTTAAGTGCAGCTTCAACCGCTTTGATTGCGTTTCCGTTTTCAATGGCAAAACCAAACTTTGAGTCAATCTGACCTGTTCTGATATATTCGTGAGTATGAGCCTCAACACCCGGCTTTATTCTGAGAGATATTCCGGCAATCTTGCCTTTGTCTTTTGCAAGTCTGTCTACAAGAGCAAGCTCTTCAATACTGTCCACGATGATTTTACCCACACCGTATTCGAGAGCCATATCAATCTCATCATAGGTTTTGTTATTGCCGTGGAAGTTGATAACCTCAGCAGGAAAGCCTGCCTTCATCGCTGTATACAGCTCACCGCCGGAAACAACATCAAGACCTAAGCCTTCGCTCTTTACTATTCTGCACATTTCAAGGCAGGAGAAAGCCTTACTTGCAAAGTAAGCTCTTCCCTTTCCGTCAAAATGCTTTTCAAAAGCACCTTTATAAGAGCGGAGGTTATCTCTGATTACCGGCTCGTTCATTACATAAAGCGGAGTGCCGTACTCCTGTGCTAGCTCCAGTGCATCACAGCCACCGATAATCAAGTGTCCGTTAGCTCCTACACTCTGTGAGGGATTTAACATCATACCTATTCTTACCTTTCTGTCTTACTTAATATTCTTCAACATATCTGTCGATTACAGCTCTGATATCCTCAACTCCGTCACCCTTTAACGCGGAGAAAGAAAAACACTCGGCACCGTATTCGCTGAGCAGTTCACGGTACATTGCAGTTTGCTTCTCAAGCTCAGACCTATTGAGCTTATCCTTTTTAGTCAGTACAACTACAAAAGGAAAACCGCACTGAGATAAATACTCAATCATCTGTATATCGTCCGTTGTAGGCTTGTGCCTTATATCGCAAATCTGCACAATCAGAGCAAATTTCCGGTCATCGGCAAAATAGCCCTCAACAAGCTCAGCCCAACGGTCCTTTTCTGACTGAGAAACCTTTGCGTAGCCATAGCCCGGTAGATCCACAAGCATAAAATCTTTTAGCTTAAAAAAGTTAATAGTTGCAGTTTTTCCGGGTGTGGAGCTGACTCTTGCTAAGCTTTTTCTGTTTGTAAGCTTGTTAATCAGCGACGATTTTCCTACATTTGACCTGCCGGAAAATACAACCTCAGGCATTTCTGAGGGAGGAAGCTGTGCGGAAATTCCGCAAGACATCAAAAAATTAACACTGTTTGTATCCAAAAAATCAGCTCCCCTGTCGGATTGTTGATGAATTCGTTACCTTACTGTTTTTTGCACTTCGTGACTTACTCTTTGCTGTTTCGGGCTTTTGAAGTGCGATATCAAGCACCTCGCCGATAGTGCTGACGGGAATAAATTTGACTTTATCCTTAACAGCGGAATCGATTTCGTTTATATCTGCAAGGTTCTTATCAGGAATTATAACCGTCCTGATACCGGATTTGTAAGCTGCCATTGACTTTTCCTTAAGTCCGCCGATAGGAAGTACTCTGCCTCTGAGAGTTATCTCACCGGTCATTGCAAGATCGTGCCTTACGGGAATATCTGCAAGCGCCGAGCATATTGCTGTTGCCATGGTGATACCGGCAGAAGGACCGTCCTTAGGCACTGCACCTTCCGGCGCATGAATATGTATATCCTTTTTGCTGTAAAAATTCTTATCAATACCGTACTGCTCACATCTTGAGCGGATACAGGTAATAGCTGTCTTTGCAGATTCCTGCATAACATCTCCAAGTGAGCCAGTAAGCTCAATCTTACCCGTACCCTCTAACACGGCAACTTCGATAGGAAGTATCTCTCCGCCCACAGATGTCCAGGCAAGACCGTTAGCAACGCCTACTTGATCGTACTCAGAGAAATAGTCGCCGGTATACTTTTCGGGACCTAAATACTGTGTAAGGTCAGAAGCGCTGATTCTGACAGGAGTGCTGTCATTTACAACGGTTACTGCAGCCTTGCGCATAAGCTTTGCAATAAGTCGTTCCAAGCTTCTGACACCGGCTTCTCTTGTGTATGAGTCAATCAGCTTGTAGATTGCACTGTCGGTCAGTCTGAACAGCTTGGTGTTTAGACCGCAATTCAGGAGCTGTTTCTTAACAAGATGGCGCTTTGCGATATTAAACTTCTCTTCCCTTGTGTAGCTTGTAAGCTCGATAACATCCATTCTGTCTTTGAGGGGCTCGGGAATGGCGCTTAAATCATTAGCGGTTGTTATGAACATTACATCTGACAAATCAAAGGGAATATCAAGATAATGGTCAACAAAAGCTGTATTTTGCTCACCGTCCAAAACTTCAAGGAGCGCTGATGTCGGATCTCCCTTGTAATCATTTGAAAGCTTGTCTATCTCATCAAGAACCATCAGGGGATTCATAGAGCCGGCCTTCTTCATTCCGGCTATGATTCTACCGGGCATTGAACCGATATATGTGCGTCTGTGACCTCTTATCTCAGCTTCGTCTTTAACTCCGCCCAATGAAATTCTCACGGATTTTCTGTTAATATCATCAGCAATTGACATAGCAATTGAAGTTTTGCCTACACCGGGAGGTCCCACAAGGCAGATGATATTTCCCTTGGAATCGGGATTTAGCTTTCTGACAGCAAGTGACTCAATGATTCTATCCTTAACCTTCTCAAGTCCGTAGTGATTTTTGTCAAGAGCACTGCGAACCTTTACAAGGTCAATGTTTTCTTCGGTATAAGTGTGCCAAGGAAGATCCAGGCAGGTATCGATGTATGTTCTTATAACTGATGCTTCTTGGCTGCCGTAGGGCATTCTCTCAAGCTTTGTGCACTCTTTAAGGAGGACATTTTCAATCTCCTCACCCAAATTGGCTTCACGGATTAGTTCTCTAAGATTGTCAGCTTCAAAGTCAGGGTTGTCATCGCCGCCAAGCTCGTCCTGGATAATGCGCATTTCCTCCCTGAGGAACATCTCACGCTGTCCCCTGTCAATATTTGCCTTAGTTTTCTCGGCAATTTCTTTCTCAAGTTCTAAGATAACAAGCTCATCTGAGAGAATCTCAAGCACTGTCTCTGCCCGTGTTTCAACATTAATAACTTCTAAAACAGTCTGCTTGTTAACATAGTCAAGAATAAGGTTACCTGCTAAGTAGTCGGCAAGCTCTGAACAGCCTGTAGAAAGGCCTACCTTAAACATAATATCGGAAGGAATTTTGGGATTAAGCTCCATATACTGCTCAAAAACAGATTTCAAAGCTCTGACAAGTGCAGATTCTTTCAGTGAATCAAGCTCACCTGTCTCAAAAATTCGCTCAACATCAGCACTGAGGTAGAGTCTGTTTTCCACAACATACTTTATTTCAGCTCTGAACAGTCCCTCTAAAACTACTCTCAGAGAGTTGTCCGGTTGGCGCACAACCTGAACAATCCTTGCTACAACGCCCATCTGATAAAGGTCGTTAACCTTTACCTCACTCTGAGAGGCGTCAAACTGAGCAGAGGCAAAGATGAGCTGGTTATTGTTCATAGCGTGGTTGATTGCATTTATTGATTTCTTTCTGCCCACATCAAGGTGAATAATCGTCTTTGGAAATACAACTAATCCTCTCAGAGGCAGAACAGGAATATTCGTAATTAAAGTGTCCTTAGTTGACATAAAACAACCTCATAATATAAACTGCAATTGCCGTACGCCCTAAAGCGCACGGCATTTGTCATTAGATGTGTAATTTCAAGAGGCCTCGCCCTCAGATTTACGCTTAGTGTTCTTATGAACAATCTTGGGTTTTGTACTTCCTTCAACATCTGTAGCAGAAATAATAACCTTGCTGATTGTGTCGTCAGAAGGAACATCAAACATCAGGTCGTTTAAGGTCTCCTCTAAGATTGAACGCAGACCTCTTGCGCCGGTTTGCTGAGCAAGTGCCTTCTTAGCTATTGCGCCTAAAGCGCCGTCTTCAAACTCAAGCTTAACATTATCATAAGCAAACAGCTTCTTGTACTGCTTGACAAGCGAATTCTTAGGTTCGGTCAATATTCTGACCAAAGCCTCTTCATCAAGACCCGAAAGGGCAGTAATAACAGGCAATCTGCCCACAAGCTCGGGAATCAAACCAAACTTAACTAAATCGTGTGAAACGACCTTTTCCATCCAATAGGTCTCGTTAAGTTCTTTCTTGTCAATAATTTTTGACTCAAAGCCAAGGGTTGAAGAGCCGATACGCTTCTCAACAACCTTTTCAAGTCCGTCAAAAGCACCGCCGCAAATAAAGAGAATATTCTTTGTATCAATCTGAATAAACTCCTGCTGAGGATGCTTCCTGCCACCCTGAGGAGGTACATTTGCCACTGTTCCCTCAATCATCTTAAGTAGTGCCTGCTGTACTCCCTCACCGCTTACATCGCGGGTTATTGAGGGATTCTCGGACTTTCGCGATATTTTGTCAATTTCATCGATATAGATAATGCCTGTCTCGGCTTTTTCTATATCAAAATCAGCTGCCTGAATCAGCTTTAGCAGAATATTCTCAACATCCTCACCAACATAACCTGCCTCGGTAAGGGTGGTTGCGTCTGCAATTGCAAAAGGCACATCAAGGGCCTTAGCAAGAGTCTGTGCAAGGAGAGTTTTGCCAACGCCGGTAGGTCCTAAAAGCATTACATTGCTCTTAGAAAACTCCACATCGTCATCTTCGTTGAAAACTCTCTTATAATGGTTATATACAGCAACGCTTAAGGTCTTTTTTGCTTTCTCCTGTCCGATTACATACTCATCAAGAATAGCTTTAATCTCGTGAGGCTTCAGAAGCTTTGTGGCATCGATAGGCTCGCTCATTGCAGGAGCTAAGCTCGGTGCACCTTCGTCAAGAATTGACATACAAAGCTCAACACAACTGTCGCATATATATACACCGTTGCCGGCAATAAGCTTTCCGACTGCCTCCTGCGGTTTACCGCAGAAGGAGCAAAAGACTTCACCGTTATCTTTGGAATTTGGCATAGGTTTCCTCTTTATCTTCTTTCAATAACCTTGTCAATGAGACCGTATTCAAGAGCCTGCTGTGCAGTCATAAAGTTATCTCTTTCTGTGTCTCTTGTGATAACCTCAAGCGGTTGTCCTGTATTCTTTGCGAGAATCTCGTTGAGCTTTCTCTTTGTGTGCAGAATATGATTAGCGTGGATTTCAATGTCAGTTGCCTGACCCTGAGCGCCACCGCTGGGCTGATGAATCATAATGTCACTGTTAGGAAGAGAATATCTCTTACCGGGAGTACCGGCAGCAAGCAAAAATGCTCCCATAGACGCTGCCATACCCATACATATAGTTGAAACATCACACTTGATGTACTGCATTGTGTCATAAATTGATAAGCCGTCGGTGACTGAACCGCCGGGGCTGTTGATATACAGGCTGATATCCTTGGAAGGATCCTGTCCCTCAAGATAAAGAAGCTGTGCAACTACTATCCCCGCAGATACTGAGTTGACCTCCTCATTAAGAATAATAATTCTGTCATTGAGCAAACGGGAAAAAATATCGTATGATCTTTCTCCTCGATTTGTCTGCTCTACTACATAAGGTACTAAGCTCATAAAATCACCCTTTCAAATTAATACTTAACAAAAATGGCTTAACTTATTCAATTACTTAACAGAAGCTGCCTTCTTTACAATATCCATTGCACGCTGTACTGCTAAATCATCACGCTGATCCTCAGGATCAACAAGAGTCTTGATTCTCTCGATATCTACGCCGTAAGCCTCAGAGAGCTTTGTAAACTCTGCTTCAACCTCTTCATCAGAAACGGTAATATCCTCAAGCTTTGCAATCTTCTTGAGTGCAAGGCGAAGCTTAACTCTGTTCTCTGCCTCTTTATGATACATACCCTTAAGGCCCTCGATATCTGTGCCCATATAACCGAGATATGTTCTGAGGTCCATACCCTGAGAACGAAGTCTTGCATCAAAGTCACGGATCATATTGTTGACTTCGTTATCGTACATCTGCTCGGGAATCTCGCCCTTAACAAGCTCGATAAGCTTATCGGAAATCTGCTTTGCGATATCCTCTTCTCTCTCGTTCTTAAGACGCTTGGAGATTGTCTCCTTAACTTCCTTCTTGTACTCCTCAACAGTTTCCTTCTCGCTTACATCCTTAACGAACTCATCGTCAAGCTCAGGAAGCTCCTTGGTCTTAATCTCGTGGATTTTAATTTTGAACTGTGCAGCCTTGCCCTTGAGCTCTTCAGCCTGATAATCCTCGGGGAAGGTTACATCAATTGTGAACTCCTCGCCTGCATTGTGGCCGATAACCTGCTCCTCAAAGCCGGGGATGAATGTACCGCTGCCAAGTGCAAGGTTGTAGTTCTCACCCTTACCGCCCTCGAAAGCTGTGCCGTCAAGGAAGCCTTCGAAGTCAATAACTGCTGTATCACCGTCAGCAGCAGCTCTGTCCTCAACAGTAATCATACGGCTGTTTCTGTCGCGAACTCTGTCGATTTCTTCGTTAATCATCTTCTCGGTTACACGAACTGCCTTTGATTTGATTTCAAGCTCTTTATAGCCTTCGATCTCAACTTCAGGCTCTACTATGATAACAGCCTTAAATACAAAGTCACCGTCAGCGCTGACCTCTTCAACAGACTCAACGCCTACAATGCGAAGACCTGCTTCCTTAGCGGCAGCCTCAAGAGCTGCGGGATAGCAATCTTCAATTGCGTCGGGATAAAAAACATCTTTACCGTAGAGCTTCTCAACCATGTGTCTGGGGGCCTTGCCCTTTCTGAAGCCGGGGATAGATACCTTGCCGATGTTCTTTTTGTAGGATTTCTCAACGGATTTTTCAAAAGTTTCTGCATCTACAGAAATTTCGAGATCATACTTGTTTGTTTCCTTAAGAACGGATGCTTTTAATGACATTTTACATTTCCTCCAAAATTTTGTTTTTTGGTATATTCAAACGACGGGTATCGGATAAAAATCCGTATAGTCGCATGAAATCAATTTGAAATTAATTCCTTCAAAATCTCCTGTAACTGCGTGCCTGTGTGTGCCGGCACCGTGAAGATGACCGTAGTAGCAACGCTTTATGTTATGCGCTTTAAGCACATTGATAATCTCATCGCACACATAATTATCGTAAGCAGGCGGATAATGAAGAAAAACCACAGGCTCAAAGCCTGTTTTTTCAGCTTCGGCTATTGAAGCTTCAAGTCTTCCGACCTCTCGGCTGAGAATTCTCATATCCTTTTCGCCCGAACACTCATAGTTCCAGCCTCTTGTACCGCAGATAGCAATACCGTCGCGAACAAAGGAATTGTTAAAAACAATCTCAATAGTGTCAAAGCCGTTATCAGAAAGATACGTGTTAATCTTTTTCTTGGTTGCCCACCAGAAATCGTGGTTGCCTTTGATAAAAAGCTTATTGCCGGGTAAGGAATTGATAAAGGAGAAATCCTCATAACACTCTTCAAGCTTCATTGCCCAAGATATGTCGCCGGCAATTACTACGGTATCTTCATAGGCTACAAGCTTTCGCCAATTTTGCTCTAAGCGTTTGGTATAATCCGACCAGCCGGAAAATACATCCATAGGCTTATCACAGCCAAAGGAAAGATGAAGGTCAGCTATTGCAAATACCGACATATTTATTCAAGACCTAAGGACTTGAGAACGAATGAAGGCATATCTTGAAAATTAATAACTGTACTGAATCTGTCTTCAAGCGTCCTTGTTGCCTCCAAGGGAGCGGGAATCTCTGTGTTTGTTATTGCTTTAAGTGCATCTACCACAGCAAATTCGTCTTCATCTGTAATCTCTTTGCCCTCAATGGCTGATAAAACTGCGCGGGAGAACTTATAAGGACTTGCGGTGGATACGATAACAGCAGGAGTTTTGTCCCCTGTACACTCAACATACTTTTCATAAACATTAACAGCAACTGCAGTGTGAGTATCACAGAGGTAATCTGAGTCAGCAAAGAGTGCAGAGATAGTCGCAAGCGTCTCCTCCTCAGAGCAATAATCACCGTGCCAAAGGCCGGAGATAGCTTCTTTGATATCGCTTTCTACTGTGTATACACCGTCTTTGCTGAGAGCTTCCATATAAGACTTAGTCTTCTCGGCATCTCTTCCGCAGAGCAGATAGAGAAGTCTCTCTAAGTTGCTGGATACAAGGATATCCATAGAAGGTGATACAGTTGTTAAGAACTTGCGGTTTTTATTGTAGACACCGGTGTTGATGAAGTCGGTGAGTACATTGTTCGAGTTAGAAGCGCAGATAAACTTATTAACGGGCATACCCATCTGATAAGCAAAGTAAGCAGCAAGGATATTACCGAAGTTACCTGTAGGAACAACAACATTGATTTTGTCACCCAGAGCAATCTTGCCGGAGTTAACCATATCGCAGTAAGCTGATATGTAATAAACAACCTGAGGAAGAAGTCTTCCGAAGTTAATTGAGTTAGCGCTTGAGAACATCATATTGTTATTTTTAAGAGACTCGATAACCTCATCTGTGGTAAAGATGTTCTTAACGCCTGTTTGTGCATCGTCAAAGTTACCCTTAATAGCACAAACAGAAACATTGTTGCCTTCTGTGGTGTTCATCTGATGCTTCTGCATAGGGCTGACGCCGTCGCTGGGATAGAACACTATGATTTCTGTATTCTCAACATCCTTAAAGCCCTCAAGTGCGGCTTTACCTGTATCGCCGGAGGTAGCAACAAGAATAACTGCTTTCTTGCCGTCGGCGGTTTTCTCAAGAGCGCGTGTAAGAAAATGAGGTAAAATCTGAAGCGCCATATCCTTAAACGCGCAGGTAGGACCGTGCCAAAGCTCAAGGAGGTTAAGCTCTAAATCCTTATGCATAACAGAGTTAAGAGGTGCAGGATTATCAGAGCCGAATTTGCTCGCTGTATAAGCATTATCGACGCAAGCAGCAATTTCATCTTCGGTATAATCTGTCAGGTAATCACCGATAACCTTTTTTGCTCTCTCTTTATAGTCAAGGCTGAGAAGAGTCTCAAAGGTTATACCGTCGTACTTGGGAAAGCTCTCAGGCACAAAAAGTCCGCCATCACGGGAGATACCCTGTGCGATTGCCTGTGCAGAGGAAACCGCAATGCTGTTGTTGCGTGTGCTATTGTAATTCATAACTTCACCTATCTTTTTACAAATACGAATAATAATATATTTTACACTATTATGAGGTAAAAGTCAAAATTTACTAAGGAAATTATATGCATTATCATAAAAGATTTTTTGTACAAGTTGCTCAGTATATCCGATTTTGAGAAAGCTTTCGTAAAGGACTGCGGCTTTTTCGATAGAATCAAGGTCTGCGGGCATTTCGGCACCGTCGAAATCGGAACCGATAGAAAGAGTGTTTTCACCGCCGAGAGATAAGAAGTGGTCGGCGTGTTTTAGTACATCTGTAACCGATGCATCAGAAGGGTTTTCATTAAGAAAATTTTTATAAAAATTCAGTCCCACTACTCCCCCGCGGTCGCGTATAACTAAAAACTGTTCGTCAGTCAGATTTCTCCTGTGATTGCAAACAGTTCTTGAGTTGGAGTGAGAGGCAAGAAAAGGCTCTGTTGCCGTCTCTGCAACATCGCAGAACAATCTGTCGCTTGCATGGGAGACATCTACTGCAATCTTGTTTTCTTCCAAACATTTCAAACATAGCTTGCCGAAGGGCTTGAGACCGACAGACTGCGCGTCGGCACCGCCGCCGATATTGTTTTCACCGTTCCATGTGAGCGTAAGCATTTTTACTCCGCAGTCAGACAAGTGTTTGATATAGGAAATGTCGTTTCCAATCAAAGCGCCGTTTTCAACGGTCAAAATAAAAGAATACTTTTCATCATTTGCAGCACTGTCAAGCTTTGGAATCTTATGTCTGTTTGCTTCAGATAGAAGCAGCTTGCAGGCATTGCCAAACAGTTTCCTTGCTTCTTGATCTGAATATCCGTCAGGAATCCATACAGCCATACACTGTCTCCATTTAGCAAAAGCGTTTATGCCCTTATCTACTGACAAGTGAAAGTCCTGCTCATTGAGGCTTTTCCCCTCTGTCACAGCTCTGTAAAGAGTGTCGCAGTGTAAATCAAAATACCGCATAATTACCGCCCTGTATATATGCTGATTCAATATAGTTTATCTTCTTGAGCTTTAAGCTTTCTGCGTCTATAAAGACCTCTGCAACATCAAACCGCGGCTGCTTAAGGCACTTATTATCCGCAAGATATCTATGTGCTGACGCAATAATCTTCTTCTGCTTTTTCCTGTCAACAGACATTGACGGAGTTATGTAGGTTTCATTGCTTCGGGTTTTAACCTCAACGAAAATAATATAGTCTTTATTCTCAGCAATAATATCAATCTCGGAAATTCTGTTACGCATATTCCGAGCTATAATCTTATAGCCTTTCTTATTCAGATATTTTGCCGTATAATCCTCACCTGCATTGCCCTTGGCAACGGAAGAAAACAAGCTCATATCATCACCCTAAAATCTTCTTGAGAAAGCTGAGTCTGTGAATAGGACTAGGACCGTAATCCCTAATCATATCCGTGTGAAGCTTAGTGCCGTATCCTTTATGTTTTTCAAAGCAGTACTGAGGGTATTCCTTGGCATAAGAAAGCATAAGTCTGTCTCGTGAAACCTTTGCAAGGATTGACGCAGCCGCAACAGACATTGAACGGGCATCCCCCTTAATAATATACTCAGTGGGAATATTGAGGTCAGGCGTCCTGTTTCCGTCGATATAGGCAAAATCTGCCGGCACATCGAGTCCCTCAACAGCACGCTTCATTGCAAGCATAGTTGCGTTTAATATGTTGATTTTCTCAATCTCCTCAACTGTTGCAAAAGCAATTGAGTAAGAAACTGCATTCTCTCTTATTACATCAAACAAAAGCTCACGTTTTTTCTCGGTAAGTTTTTTTGAGTCGTTTACTCCCTCTATTATTTGTCCCTTATGAAGTATTACCGCAGCGGCACATACAGGACCAGCCAAAGGTCCTCTGCCTGCCTCGTCAACTCCGCAGACAGCATTGAAGCCCTTGCTATATGCTATATCTTCGAATTCCAACCAATTAATTTCATCACCCATAATATACCTCTTTTACGGATACTCAAGTGTAATTTTTCCTAGCTTGCCGGCTCTGAATTCATCAAGAAGCATTGCAGAAGCTCTCTCGGTATCTATTTCACCGCCTGAGATTAACATTCCCCTGCGCCTTCCGATAAGCTGTAACAGATCATATGAATCCATATTTTCGATATCGTTGTCCTGAAGCTTAAATCGTTCTATAAACATCTGCGGCTTAATTGTCTTCAAAAGGTCAAGAAGCCGGACAGCAAGAAGCTCAATATCAAGTATCCGGTCTTTAACCGCACCTGTAAATGCAAGTCTCTCGCCAACGGTTTGATCCTCAAACTTAGGCCATAGCACGCCGGGAGTATCGAGCATCTCAAAGCCTTTGTCAAGAGTAAACCACTGATTACCTCTTGTAACACCGGGTCTGTCCTCTACCTTAGCTCTGTTTTGTTTTACCATTTTATTTATAAACGAGGATTTTCCAACATTGGGAATACCTACTATCATAACTCTAACAGAGGGATTTAGAATTCCTCTTGCCTGCTTTTTCTCGGTAACAGGCTTTAAGAGTGCTTTGCATTCGGGAATAAATCTGTCAAGTCCACTACCGCTTTTACAGTCAAGAGCTAAAGCCTTGATACCAAGGCCTTTATAATGATCTATCCACCGAGCGGTTGCACCGGGATCAGCCATATCGCATTTATTAAGCAGAATAATTCTCGGTTTAGAGCCGATAAGTGTGTCTATATCGGGGTTCGTAGAGGACACAGGAATACGGGCATCTTTTATTTCGGCAACAGCGTCAATCAACTTCAACGACGCCTCAATCTGCCTTTTTGTACGAGTCATATGCCCGGGAAACCAATGTATGTTCTGATTATTTTCCTTGTTATCCACAATGTTCACATCCGTTTCTTAGAAAAAATAAAGCTTACATCAGGGGTGATGTAAGCTTTAACTTCATTAATCTTAGTACAAATAGCCGAAATGAGTAAAAGGCAAAATTACAAACTGAGCCTTACCGATAATGTCATCAACACTTACACAACCGAAATAACGGCTATCATAAGATTCCGAACGGTTATCACCTAAAACAAATACTTCGTTTTCACCGACAGTAAGCCTCAGCTCGGTCTCACCGAGCTTATTGATAGTATCAGATGAAATAAAATCCTCATTTCTAAGCATTCCGTCCACATAAACCTCATGAGTTTGGTAGTTTATGTAGACCTCCTGACCTTCAAGAGCGATTATTCTCTTGATAATTGGTTCATCGTAATACTTGCCGGCAGGGATAACGACGATATCGTCAACCTCAGGCTCGTAGAAGAAATTAGTGATTATTACCTTATCTCTGTCGTGCAGAGTGCTATACATTGAAGAACCGTCGATGTTAATAAGTCTGAAAACAAAGGTAAGCAGAATAACAACAATAACAATTGCTACAACAATAGAATGAGTCCATTCATAAAGAGTGTTTGTAACTTCGGACCTGTTTGTGCCAACCTTAGTCATTTCATCCTCGTTTATGCCGAAGGATTCGTCATTGACATCAATATCATATTCGTCAAGATCAATTTTTCTCATATCAACCAACACCTGAATGATAGTAAAAAAAGGGACGAAGGTCCCTTTTTAGTTCGTGATTATCACTTCTTGATAGCTTCCTTAACCTTAGCAGCCTTACCTACTCTGTCGCGGAGATAGTAAAGCTTGCTTCTGCGAACCTTACCGCGTCTGATAATTTCAACTGCAGTTACGTTGGGGGAGTTAATAGGAAATACTCTCTCAACACCTACACCGTAAGAAACGCGTCTTACGGTGAATGTCTCGGAAACACCGCTGCCGCGCTTAGCAATAACGGTACCCTCGAACATCTGAATTCTCTCTCTCTCGCCTTCACGGATATTAACAGCAACTCTTACTGTATCACCGATAGAAAACTGAGGCTTTTCGCTCTTGATTGAGCTTTCTGAAATTGTTTTTAATGCGTCCATTCTAAAAGACCTCCAATTATTTTTTCGGAAATTCATACCCTTCGGCAGAGGACTATCCATATCAATTTGCGGTATTTCCGCTATATTGAACTCGTCGCGGATAACGACGGACATTCAAATACTAAAATATAATAACATAAAAACTTATGGTTTGCAAGAGTTTTTTTGCCAAAACAGAAAAATATTTTTACCTGTACATATTATGCGCAAAAATCATCTTTCTTTGCGGATTTTTGCGAGGAATTTTTCAAAATATTCAGGCAGACTGCTTGTAAACTCCATATATTCGTTTGTGACAGGATGCAAAAAACCGAGCTTCATTGCATGAAGGCATTGTCCCGAAAGCTCGGTAATCACTTTCTTAGGTCCATATACATCGTCGCCTGCAACAGGATGACCTATGTATGCCATATGTACTCTTATTTGGTGAGTTCTTCCTGTTTCAAGCACGCACCTTATATATGAATAAGATTTATACTCTTCAAGCACCTCGTAGTGAGTTACTGCATTTTTGGAGTTTTTGTCTGTAACGCACATCTTCTTGCGGTCGTTTGCATTTCTTCCGATAGGCGCATCTACTACGCCTTCTGTGTTCTTAAAACGGCCGTAGACTACTGATCTGTATTCCCTTGTCATACTGTGAGCTTTAATCTGCTCAGACAAAGAAAGATGAGCGCGGTCACTTTTGGCAACCACCAAAAGACCGCTTGTATTCTTATCTATTCTGTGAACAATACCGGGCCTGAGAACTCCGTTGATACCGGAAAGCTTTCCCTTGCAATGATACAAAAGCGCATTTACCAGTGTTCCGTTTGGATTGCCCGAAGCCGGATGAACCACCATTCCCTTGGGCTTGTTAACAACAATAAGCTCGTTGTCCTCGTATAGTATATCAATTGGTATATCCTCAGGAGCTGCCTCAGCTTCGACAGCCTCAGGAACCTCTGCTTCGATATTATCGCCTGAAGAGAGCTTGTAGCTCTTACTGACCGGCTTTCCGTTTACGGTAACACCGCCGATGTCAAATATACCCGAAACAAAGCTCCTTGTAATGCCGTCAATATTTTCAGAGAGAAATTTATCAATCCTCTGCCCTGCTTTCTCGCAAACAGTAAAATTATACTTCATCTGTTATGTTTACATTCTCGGATTCCGGGGATGATTTCTTATCTTTACCGTTCTTGCCATAGTAGAAAACAAGATAGATAACAAGCATTACCGTGCCTGCTGTAACACAGTAATCGGCAAAATTGCAAACCGGCGGAAAGAAAGAGACAGCCAGAAAATCGACAACATATCCATTCAAAATTCTGTCTATCATATTGCCTATTCCGCCTGCAACGATACAGCTTACCGATGCAAAGAATAGCTTGCTCTTGAATTCTTTGCGAGTCATAAGATAAATGAGAACACCGCAAACTATGACGGTAATTACTACAAATACCCAACGAAAGCTCTCAGATCCCAGCCCTAATGCCATACCGTCATTCTTATAGTAAGTTAAATCAAGAAGTCCAGGAATAGCGGTTACTATAGCGCCTTCATCAATATTCAGAACAATAAGAAACTTTGTTACTTGGTCAACGATAACAAGTACAACTGCAATAATTATAGCTATTGCCATATATATCATAGCCTTTCCTCAAATACAAATATTAAGCGGTGCATATAGAATACACCGCTTATATAAAATCAAATCAGCCGATTACCTCAGCACATCTTGAACAGAGTGTGGGATGATCTGCACACTGGCCCACAGTTTCGCTGTAAGCCCAGCAGCGCTCGCACTTTTCGCCCTGTGCCTTCTCAACAGTAACCTTGAGCTCTGCATCGTCGTTCTTCTGAACTAAAACGTCGGAGACAATAAATGCTGCTGCAAGCTCATTCTCAACGGATTTGATAAAATCATACTCAGCTCCGCCTACCGAAAGAGTAACCTTTGCCTCAAGAGAAGCTTTGATAAGCTTATCTTTAACAGCAACCTCAAGCTGTTTCTTGACTGTATCTCTCAGCTCATGAATCTTATCCCACCTTGCGATAAATCCATCCTCAAGCACAAGCTTAACAGGTGCAGGCATTTCGTTGAAGATAATGTTCTCTGCGTCTGCATTAGCGGAGTGAGGCATAAAGCGCCAGATCTCATCAGAGGTGTAAGCAAGTATAGGAGCAATCATTCTTGTCATAGAATCAAGAATGATGTAGATAGTTGTCTGTGCGGCACGGCGAGACTTAGAGTCTGCCTTCTCAGTGTAGAGTCTGTCTTTGAGAACATCAAGGTAGAAGTTGGACATATCAACAACACAGAAGTTATGAATTGCATGATAAACCTGATGGAACTCATAGGAATCGTAGCCTGTTCTGACTTTTGTATTCAGCTCGTTGAGCTTATTAATTGCCCACTTGTCAATAGGTAAAAGCTCGTCAATTGCAACTGAATCCTTATCGGGGTCAAAATCGCTGATATTACCGAGAATATATCTTGCTGTATTTCTAATCTTTCTGTATGCTTCAGAGAGCTGTTTCAAGATATCCTTGGAAATACGGATATCTGCATGATAGTCAGAAGAAGCAACCCAAAGGCGAAGCACATCTGCACCGTATTGGTCAACAACCTCCTGAGGATCAATACCGTTTCCGAGAGATTTGCTCATCTTTCTGCCTTCGCCGTCAACGACCCAGCCGTGAGTAAGAACAGTCTTATAAGGAGCCTTGCCTGTAGTTGCAACAGCAGTAAGCAGAGATGACTGGAACCATCCTCTGTACTGGTCTGCACCTTCAAGATAAAGGTCTGCAGGCCAAGCAAGCTCAGGACGGGCCTTGCAAACAGCTGCGTGAGTAACACCGCTGTCAAACCAAACATCCATAATATCTCTTTCTTTATCAAAGGAGGTGCATCCGCACTTACTGCACTTTGCACCCTCAGGGAGAATCTCCTCGGCATTGTGCACAAACCAAGCGTCAGAGCCTTCTTCTCTGAATAAATCGGCAACTGCATCCATAGCTGCCTTATCAATATAAGGCTCACCGCAATCCTTACAGAAGAAAATGGGAATAGGAACACCCCATCTGCGCTGACGGGAGATACACCAATCCTTGCGCTCCTGTACCATTGAGGTTATTCTGTCCTTGCCCCAGCCGGGAATCCACTCAACATCACCGATTGCCTTAACTGCATCTGCTTTGAAATCGTCAACAGAACAGAACCACTGATTAGTCGCTCTGAAGAGAACAGGCTTCTTACATCTCCAGCAATGAGGATACTGGTGGATAATCTTCTTAAGACCAAAGAGAAGTCCTAAGCTTTCAAGATGCTGTGCAATAGGCTTATTGGCCTCATCGGTGAGAAGTCCTGCAAACTGACCGGTCTCCTCTGTAAGTCTGCCGTCAGCATCAACAGGAACAATGATAGGAATTTCGGGATAATTGCGGCAAACGTCGTAGTCCTCAACGCCGTGACCGGGAGCTGTATGAACACAACCGGTACCGCTGTCGAGAGTTACATGGTCTCCGACAATGACAAGAGATTCTCTGTCAAAGAAGGGATGGCGTGTCTTCATATACTCAAGCTCAGCACCCTTAATCTCAGCAACAACCTCATAGTCTTCAATGCCTGCTGCCTCAAAAGCACTCTTGTAGAGCTCTTCTGCCATAATGTAATACTCATCGCCGGACTTAATAATATTATAGTTAAAATCAGGTCCGACACAAACAGCAACATTGCCGGGAAGGGTCCATGTTGTAGTTGTCCAAATTACGAAGTATGTCTTAGCAGGGTCGATACCCAATGCGGAAATCTTACCCTTATCATCTGATACAGGGAATTTTACATAAATGGAGAAACAGGGATCTTCGGCATATTCAATCTCAGCCTCAGCAAGTGCTGTCTTACACTCAGGGCACCAATATACAGGCTTTAAGCCCTTGTAGATATAGCCCTTCTGAGCCATCTGAGAGAAAATTTCGATCTGTGTTGCCTCAAATTCCTTTTTCAGAGTAATGTAGGGATTGCTCCAATCACCGATTACACCAAGGCGTTTGAACTGTGAACGCTGGTCATCAAGATAACCCAAAGCAAAGTCACGGCAAATCTGACGAAGCTCGACATCGGAAATAGCATCTGAGCTTGAAACACCGGCCTTAGCTCTTGCTTTAAGCTCGGTGGGAAGGCCGTGAGTATCCCAGCCGGGAACATACGGCGCACAGAAGCCGGACATATTCTTATATCTTACGATAATATCCTTAAGTACTTTATTAAGAGCAGTACCCAGGTGAATGTTACCGTTAGCATAGGGAGGTCCGTCATGAAGAACAAACTTAGGCTTATCTGCATTTTTCTCCATAAGCTTAGCGTAAATGTCTTCACTGTTCCATCTTTCTAAGGTAACAGGCTCGCTTTGAGGAAGTCCTGCTCTCATAGGAAAGTCTGTTTTCGGTAAATTAAGCGTTTTGTTGTAATCTTGAGACATTGTTCTATTCTCCTGTTATATAGTAAAATTATTTATCAGCATCATCATCGTTAAGATCATCGTCAACATTGTAGTCATCGCCGAACTTAAGCGCACCAAAGCCTTTGCTCTTGTGATTATCAGTCTTTGCGTGACGGTCAATATCAAAGTTGTCTCTTTCGCTGAAATCCTCAATTAAATTGACATCGCTCACATCGTCAGCCGCAGGTTCATTGATAGCAGCCGGCTTTGCAACAGAGGAATCTGCGTTATCAGGTATGTATGTTTTTGTGGGAGCTTCTTCAGTTTTTTCCTCCAAAGGAGCCGTAAACTCTTCTGCTCTCTCATAATCATCTGAATTGTCGGTAGGATATCTCTCCTCAAGCTTTGCTGCCATCTGCTGAGTTTTATCCAAAGAAGGCAATTCCTTGGCAATAACAATGTGCTTATTACAGTTATTGATGATTTCATCTCTAACTCTGTTGCACTCGGCAAGAAGAAGAGTATACTGTTTCTTCTGCTGTTTGATCTGAACATTAAGGTCATAAAGCTTAGACTTAGCGATATTCTCTGATTCTTCAATCATACGGGCAGCCTTTGCACGGGCCTCTTTAATTGTGCTGTCTGCAACTCGCTGTGCGCTCAGCATAGCATTACGGACAGAATCCTCATCAGCCCTGTATTCTTCAACTCTTGTTGCAAGAATGTCCATTTTCTTAATTAGGTCAGACTTCTCTTTACGAAGCTGCTCCATTGTAATAAGAACCTGATCAATAAAAGCGTCAACATCTTCAGGCTTATAGCCGCCGATACCGGCTTTTCTGAAGCTCACGCTCTTGATATCTTCAATAGACAGCATAATTATCCCCCTTAAATATAGTGCAATACAGAGAGCACCAATCTGTCTCTTCTTGTAGTTGTCACTTGTTTTACAATTTTAAATTTCCCAAATCCTCTGATGCTGATTATATCACCGAAATTAACGGTTTGTGATACCTTGGTAGTAACGGAATAGTTTATAAAAACCGAGTCTGACGAAATAAGCTTTGTACTCTCGCTTCTTGAAACCTTAGCACAAGCGCTGACTACACTATCTGCTCGCATTGATGAAACAATAACACTGAGCTGCTCATACTTATCAGCGAATTTTTCGGTAGAGCCTTTATAGTAATCAACCTTTACGCTTTCTCCCCCAACCCCGCTGAGTTCACTGAGGATAAATGCGGACATCTCCTTCAGCAGGAAAACAACCGCCGTAGAACTATCCAAAGAAACAATATCTCCGACGCACTCTCGCTTAATGCCGAGAGACATAAAAGAGCCCAAGTAGTCACGGTGAGAAAGCTTGGCACCGTCCCGTGCTTTCACAATCAAAGCCGAAAAAGGAAGCAAATCATGGTCATACAGGCTATACTCATCATCAGACACAAGAAGCACAACCCTCGAAGCGCCTTCATAACCGCCGTTAAATGCAAAATGCACACCCTTGTTTTTTACATAGGAATTAGCAACGGAGGCTTCTTTTTCGTTAAGAAAACCGATATAGGTATATTTTCCCGAAGAAGCTTCTCTCACCAAATCGTCAATACGGGACTGTAAAAGCTTTATTTCATCCATTCCTTATTTCATCCATTAATATCAGAAATATACTCCGCTGTTTTCAAGCTCGTCCAAAAGGTCGTCTCCTGTAAGATCGACATTGTTGGGAATGATGATAAATGTGCTTGAAGCAACCTTTTTGATCTTTCCTCTGTTAGCGTAAGCAACACCTGATAGGAAGTCGATGATGCGTCTGGACATATCTTTGTTAGTATTTTCAAGATTGAGCACAACGGTATGAGTCTTGATAAGCTCATCTGCAATTGCTCTTGTCTCTTCGCCGAATCTTTCAGGCTTAAAGAGAGCAACAGCAAGCTTGGCAGTTGCATTGATGTTTACAACCTTGCTTCTTTTAGCGCTGTTATCGCGAACAGTTACATCTTCTTCAAAATCTTCTGCCGACTCCTCGCCGTAGCCGTACTCATCATACTCGTAATCGTCATCGGGAGCATCCCACATACGCTTAAACTTATCAACAAATCCTGCCATTTCAATTTCCTCCGTTTGTATTAGTTATAATTTCTTGCACCGAAAAGCGATGAACCTATTCTAACAAGAGTTGCACCCTCCATAATAGCTTCACAATAATCTCCGGACATACCCATAGACAGGGTATTCATAGATATATTATCTATATTTTTATGTGATATGTCAATAAACATATTACGCATATTTTCAAAATATCTGCAAATTTTCTGTTTATTTTCACAAATAGGCGGTATTGCCATTAATCCGTCAACCGAAACAGAGGGCAAGGGAGAGATTTTATACAGCAAATCCTCAAGCTCATCAGGCGAAATGCCCGACTTGCTCTCTTCCCCTCCGACATTGACTTCAATCAAAATCTTAGTGGTGATACCGTTTTTTTGGCTCTGCTCAGATATCATCTGCGCAAGCTTAAGTGAATCTACAGATTGAATCATACTCACTTTACCGACAATCTGCTTTACCTTATTTGTTTGCAGATGACCGATAAAGTGTATATTGGCGTTGGCTTTATCATAGGCTTCATACTTACTGAGAAGCTCCTGAACCTTATTCTCACCGATATGGTCAAGTCCTAAGGATATTGCATAATTAATATACACGGGATCAACGGTTTTTGTAGCCGCCAAAAAAGTAATATCCTCAGGTCTCCTACCGCTTTTGATTGCCGCTTCGGCAATATTCTCTACAATAGTTTCATAGTTATATTTAATATCACTAAACATCTTTTCCAATGTAAAGATCCTCTCCGCTTACAATAATTTCGTCGTTGAGCTTTACAGTCTCCGAGCTTTGAAGTTTTCCCTCTTCGGGACTGTCGTCAACTATTACAAAGTCTGTGCCGGCATAGATAATAGAAATTTCTTTGAACTTAACCTCACCGCCGTGAAGCACATAAACACCCTGCACCTTTACCTTTGAAGTGTTACCGTCCTCATCGGTAACCTCAACATAATCATCGTGAATAGCCTCTTTGCTGATTCTTATACCTTCGTAGGCATTTACGGAAATAAGCACGGTTTCATCACGAAGATGGCTCAAGGGTGTGTTCATATAGTTACATTTGAACACAGCAACAGCGTCAGACTGTTTCGAGGTCTGGTTGAGAGTCTCTAAGGCGGCGGGAATATCTACGCAGGAGGTTCCCTGGAAGCTTAATGCAATACTCATATTTGAATGAGTAAGGGTAAGCGCCTCGTCTGCATCAAGCTTGCAAACAACATACCAATTAAGACCGCTTACGATTTTTCCGATAACATTGTCGCCTATTTTATTTTTAGTCGGCTTAGGATTGTGTGAGTTCAAATCAAGCTCAGTAACTGTATCATAATCTACTGAATTTTCGTAGCCGTCTGCAGAAGATACGAAGTAACCGGACTTATCGCTTGTAATAACATCAATATATGTACCGCCCTCTTGCAGCAAAGCATTTGACTCTGCTTTAAGGGAAGCAATCTTTTCGTCATAACCGCTTACACCGCCGGTAATTATCTGGCGCTGATTAACAGAGTAAATAACGCTGTCTCCATAACTGCTGACCTGTGCAAGATTACCGGTATTAACAGCTTCAATCATTTTTCTCAGATTAAGCTGAATCTGCTTATCAACCGCAGCAAAATCAGTCCTGACATTTTCGTATGAAGTATTCAGGCTCTCCAGAATATCAATCTGCTTATTAATTTCATTAATTCTGTTGTAGTTGAGGGCGTCGGATTCGTTTGCAAATACGAGAGCAACCTCAGAACCTACACCAACAATATCACCGTCGTCAACAGTGTAGTAAACTACTTTACTGCCATCGTATTCAAGCAGAGTTTCTTCTCTGACAACAAAGCCTTTTGATGAGATATTCTCACTGTAAGAATACTTGCGAGCAAGCTCTGTTGTAACGGTATCTTTAGTATGAATCTGAGAATTTACAAACACTATGAAGAAATAAATAATCGTAAGTGCACACACAAGTCCCAGAACAATCTTGAAAATATTATCTTTTGTGAAGAATTTTTTCATCTGAATTCAAATCCTTTTTTTGCAAGATAATCCTTTACCTCTGAATACATTTCGTCTGCAGAGCTGTATTCGTCTGCATAAAACCACTTAATGTCTTTATCCCTCGCAAACCAAGTAAGCTGTCTTTTGGCGTACCTTCGGGTTGAACGCTTCAAGGTTTCAACACACTCATCTAAAGATTTTTCGCCGTCAAGATAAGGCTTCAGCTCTTTATAGCCGATTGCCTGGATTGATGTATCACCCGAGTGCTTTGAATAAAAGCTCTCAGCCTCTGATAAAAGCCCCATCTGAAGCATCAGGTCTACTCGTCGGTTAATCCTTTGATAAAGCTTCTCTCTGTCGCGGAAATTAATAGCCAGCTTTACCGCTTCAAACCGAGACGCACAACGCTTTGACAGCTCGTTTTGTTCAGTCAGGGTTTTACCTGTTGTGAGATAAACCTCCAAAGCTCTTATAATTCGCTTTGGATTGCGCTCAACAGAGAGTCGCTCAGCGCTGTAAACATCAACAGCAGAAAGCTTATTAAGCATATAGTCAATGCCGTTTTCTTCAAGCTCAGCTTGAAGCTTTGCTCTCAGCTCAAGGTCGGTATCGCCCTCACAAAAGCTCAGTCCCATTAGCAGACTGTCAATATAAAGACCGGTGCCGCCAACAATAATCGGTAGCTTATTCTCAGCCATAATCAAATCAACAGCCCTATTTGCATCAACTACGAACCTTGCGACACTGTATAGCTCAGATGGGTCAAGAAAATCCAAAAGATGATGCTTTACACCGCACATTTCTTCTTTTGTCGGTTTGGCGGTGGCAATATTCATGCCCTTATAAATCTGCATAGAATCAGCAGAAATAATTTCGCCGTCAAGTTCACCGGCAAGCTTTACGGAAAGCGCTGTCTTGCCCGAGGCGGTCGGCCCGGCAATAGTAATAACCTTGATTTTATTGTCAGACAAAGCTCATCACGCCCTACCAAACTGTTTTTCAATCTCGGATTTTTTGATGATAACAGATACAGGTCTGCCGTGCGGACAGTACCTTAGGCTATCATCTGTAAGTACTTTTCTTGCCAATTCCTTAAGTTCCGGTTCTGAGGTTTTATTGCCTGCCTTAACAGCTGCACGGCACGCAATATTGTGAAAAATCCAATCCATCTTCTCTGAGCGGATATCACGCTTGTTCATAGCAATGTACCCTGCCATCTCGGTGATTGTATCAGAGATATCCTCAGAGGTAATGTACTGCGGTGCAGAACGGACAAGAAGCGTTGACGCACCGAAATCCTCAACATCAAAGCCGCATTCAGAAAACATATCAATATTCTCAACAGCGGCGGTATAAACAGATTTATTGAGCACTACACTTTGAGGCACAAGCAAAAGCTGAGAGAAAGATTCAGCATTACTTTTTAGCTGTTCGTAGATGATTCTCTCATGGATTGCGTGTTTATCAATGAGCATAAGCTCTTTATCAAGTTCGATAATTATGTAAGTTCTGAAAGCTTCACCGATAAACTTGAAATCAACCTCTCTGTTTTCAATGAGAGAAACAGCATTATCCTCATCTTGAGTTATGCTGTAAGAAGTTTCTTCTATTTCTTCCTCAGGCTTCTGAGTAAGAGCAGGCTCAAGAGGTGTAGCTTCAACATCAGATTCTTGCGGTGAAACTGTTGAAGTCACAGAATTAACAGGAACAGCCGAGATATCTTTTGTCTTAATGATAAAATCCGGATTGCTTCTGAAATTATTTACCGACTTTGAATCAGCTACCTCAACCGCTCGCTTATAGAAAGGAATATAACTGATTTCTTCACTTCGAGACTGATTATTTTGAACAGGTACACCAACTTCAGCACTTATTTCATCAAAAGGAGTAGAAGTAGGTGCTTTTCG
>JBJEOT010000030.1:0-10945 GCA_051880855.1 Ruminococcus sp. | reverse complement strand
ATTGCATCGAAGTAGTAGGCACACTCCTTGAGCAGTTCCTCTTTAGAGAAGAAAGCACCGTCGGGATACACAAGTTTTCCATCAGGCACATGTCCCCGTCTTGCTTTGCCCTTCAGAATTAACTCGGTCTGAAGCCTTTCCATAAACTCGGCATATCCGCTTGCAGCAGCAAACTCCTTGGTAATACCTTTGCCGTTAGTGCCGATTTGCGTTCCCTTGATATTCACGCGCAGAGAATAGCAGTTTCTGATTCCCGACTCCACCCAATTCTCTTCAACTTCAATACCTAAACTATCCAATATTTCTTTTATTCGGTTTACAGTATCAACAGGATCTGCATCCTTGAATTTTCTGTCTATAAGTTCCGTCATAAACAACACTCCTCATATATCGGTTTTTAGGGCTTTCTGCACAGAAAGCGATAATATACTCCACAAACGAAATCACATCGACGCAAAGTCACAAAAAATCACCTTTTTTTGACTACCTCTCCTTGCTTCTTGTAAATAGAGTTCTCCTCCACATAACCTCTTACAAAGGAAAGGGGGTAAACGCTTGTACCTCTGCCGATAACCGTGCCGGGATTCATAACCGTGTTACAGCCGACATCACCGTAGTCGCCTACCATAGCGCCGAACTTCTTTACTCCCGTCTCAACCTTTTCTCCTCTGAAGCTTACCGTTACAAGCTGTTTGTCAGATTTGAGGTTGGATGCGATAACTCCTGCTCCTGTATGAGCCTTGTAGCCGTAGATACTGTCGCCTACATAATTATAGTGAGGCGCCTGCACACAGTCGAAAAGAATACAGTTTTTTAGCTCGGTTGAATTGCCCACAACCGCGCCTTTTCCGACAATAGCGCTTCCTCTTATAAATGCACAGTGGCGGATTTCTGCGTCCTCGTCTATAATCAAAGGACCGTTTAGAGACGCAGTAGGCGCAACCTTTGCACTCTTTGCCACCCAGATGTTGTCCCCTATCCTGTCAAACCTGTCCTCAGGGAGAGTCTCACCGCGCTTCATTATGTATTCGGAGATTTTGGGCAGAAGCTCCCAGGGATAATCGGCACTTTCAAAGAGTTCCTTTGCGATAGTCTTAGAAAAATCAAAGAGATTTACGGATTTCAGTTCGTCCATATTCACTTCTCCTTATTATCGTGTATTTTAGTTATTATATCACACAATGTCTGATTATGCAAAGTAAATTTCCCGCAAATAATATTGACAAAGCCGACCCTTGTTGCTATAATTAGTTTTGCTCAATTCATTTGGGCCATTAGCTCAGTTGGTTAGAGCAACCGGCTCATAACCGGTTGGTCCGGGGTTCGAGTCCCTGATGGCCCACCAACAAAAAAGCCTGATTTGTCTACCTGACAGATCAGGCTTTTTGAACTAAGTGTGCCTTGCGGCACGAGAAGCGCACTTCTTGCGTGAAGCGACGCTGCGCATCGTTAATTGTCTGCGGGCGTGAGTGATACTCTTAACTTCGCTTTTGCGAAGCACAATACTTCACCGCGGCATCGCCGCTGCTTCGCTTGGCACAGCCGAACTCTAATAAACGCGGTAAGTCAGCACTATTTATGATCAGAGCATCAATCACTTGATTCTGTTTGAACAAGCATCCGTGTTATGCTCATTTCTTCCATCAACACCGCAAAGGGGAATACATAATGATTGGTCCAATCGTCACTGTAACCGTTGATAGACCGCTTGGCTCTTATCATCCTGAACATCCGGATATATATTATCCCGTCAATTATGGCTACATCGAAGGTACAATGGCTGCAGACTCCGAGGAAGAGGATGCTTATATTTTAGGAGTAACTGTGCCTGTGTCGCAATTTACCGGTAGAATCATTGCAATAATTCATCGGGACGATGATATTGAACACAAGTGGGTCGTTGCACCGGATGGTGTCGAATTTTCAAAAGAAGAGATTGAAACACTCACTCATTTTCAAGAACAGTATTTTAAGTCAAAAATCAGTTTACTGTAATAATTCTAAGTATATTGTGCTTTCACTTGCCTTTGCTCAATTCCGGGACCAATGATATTCTATAGCACAAAAAATGTCTCTTGTTTTTCAAGACAAGAGACTTTTTTCATGTTTGACATTTCTGTGTTCTTTGGTAGAATGAACTTGATAAATCGGAAGCTGTCGAGGAAATAAGATATCGGTTTATGATAAATACATATATGACTGGAAAACATGAAAAAGATGAGTACAATGCGCAAAATTCATAAGGTGATTTAGATGAATATTAAACTATTAAGAGATTGCATTGAATATAAAGAGCAAGTAATTGACTGGCTGAATCAAGAATTCGGATGCGAGACAAGCTACAGATTTTATAAAGAGCTAATAGAGCATAGTTTGGAGGAAGATGAACTTCCGATAACATTTGTAGCAATTGAGAATGAGGTTTTAGTAGGTACAGTTGGTCTTTGGAGAGGGGATTTACTTTCACGACAGGATTTATATCCGTGGTTATCGGCATTAGTTGTGAACCGGAATTATAGAAATCGAAATATTGGTCGGCAACTACAACAGTTCATAGAAGAATACTGTAGAAATAAACACTACGAACAAATCTACTTATATACAGATTTAGTCAATTACTATGAAAAAACGGGTTGGATAGCAGTTGGTAAAGGATATGAATATATGGGTGGGGAAGTAACTATTTATAAGAAGAGCCTCAAAGATTAAGCTTAAGAAATAAATGTGTATAGATATTCCATTCGAAAAATTCCGGTTTATCAAACGAACTTTCATTGCTTTTGGTTACTCTTTCCCGAATTCCGTTTCCTTTAGTTTCGTGTGTTTTGGGGAGTAAGGGAAAAAGCTTGGAACGGATTAACTGAGCAACAACAAGGCCTTGCCTTGCTAAAAGTTATTTACATTCTCCAAACTTCTTGATATACTAATGTTACCTGAATACTACGGAGGTAAATTATGGCACAGATTAAGGCATTCAAGGGTCTTCGCTTTAACACCGAAAAGGCAGGAGAAATCGGTTCACTCTGCTGTCCGCCTTACGACATTATCAGCGAAGAACAGAGACTTCAGTTTATAGCCGAAAACGACCGCAACATTATCCGATTGGAGCTTCCCAAGGGCGACAATCCCTACGAAACCGCCAAGGAAATTCTCGCTCAGTGGGAGGCAGACGGCACGCTTATCCGTGAGGATAGCCCTGCGCTTTACATATACGAAGAAGAATTCACCGCTTACGGCAAAAGGAACTCAATAAAGGGTCTTATCTGCAGGCTAAAGGTAGAGGAATTCTCCAAAGGCGTCGTTCTCCCCCACGAGTTCACACTTTCAAAAGCAAAAGAGGACCGTCTCAATCTTATGAAGGCAACCAACTGCAACTTCAGCCAGATTTACGGTCTGTATATGGATGAGGAGCACACCTCGCTAAGTACCATTGACTCACTTTCTCAAGGTAAGGCTGATATTGAATTTACAGACAGCGAAGGCATTACTCACAGAATGTGGATTATAAAAGACGAAGAAGCAATATCAAAGCTCACCTCCGACTTTAACGACAGGAAAATCTACATAGCAGACGGACACCACCGCTACGAGACTGCTCTTAACTACCGTAATTATTGCAGAGAGAAGGGCATCTCCAAAGAAGGCGACGCACAGGACTACCAGATGATTTTCCTTTGCGATATGATGCACCCCGGCTTAGTTGTATTTCCCACTCACCGCTTAGTCCGTGACCTTGAAAGCTTTGACAAAACTGCCGTGCTCACAAAATGCGAGAAGTACTTTGATACCACAAAGCACCTCGGCACAGATAATATGGAGAAGCTTCTTTCCGACGCTGACAAAAACGGCAAAAAGGCATTCGGATTCTACACAGGAAACGGCGAGTGGTATGAGCTTAAACTCAAGGACATCTCGGTTATGGACAGGCTCTTGCCCGAATTGAGCACCGCTTCGCGTCAACTTGATGTTACTGTTCTTCATACCCTTATTCTGGAAGAAATCTTCGGCATTGACAAAGAAAATATGGCTCAGCAGATTAACCTCACCTACACTAAATTCTTTGAGGAAGCTATCTCCTCTGTTGACGAGGGCAAGTCTCAGTGCTCATTTATCTTGAACTCCACAAAGGTAACTGAGATTCGCGATGTTGCCTCCGCAGGCGAGAAGATGCCTCAGAAATCCACCTATTTTTATCCCAAGATGATAACCGGTATGGTTATGAATAAATTAGATTAATTACCGATACAGCATTAAAAAGAGCTGTGACAAAAACTGTCACAGCTCTTTTTGTTATTCTTCATTCTTCTTAAGCTTTCTTCTCTGCTTTGTTTTTGATTGCCCTTACAATTATCATTAACAACGCAAACACAGCGGCGCCGCACAAGAATGCGATCAATACAGGTATCCAGTTGACATTCTTAATACCCATTGCAAAGAAGGTACCGTCCTCTGCCTGGAGGTAGGGTGCGATAAATACAATTGAAACAATAACACCCACAGCCAAAGCTACATCAGCAATCGCAGTAATTACGGTTACTGCAACGGAATTCTTTTTCTTAACAACAACACGCTTGATGTCTGTCTGCGAAAAGTCAAGAAGCTTTGATATAAGCACAGCGCCTACTGCTAAAACAATAACCTCGGGAAGCATATATGTAATGTTGTAGGACAGAGAATAAATGAGAGCGTCCTTTGAAGGCACAAACATTCCTGCCCATACGGTACAGCCGGAGATAACATGGCACACATAGCGGAGAATACCTGTTACAATTGCGCCAATGCAAAGAGCCTGTCCCTGTGTTTTTGTAATCTTTCTGAAAAGTCCGGCAAGGCCCAAAACGCCAAATGCGAAAAGGTAATCCAAAAAGATAATTGCTGCAGCAGCCAAAGCTGATGTTGCATAAGAGAGGTTATCAAGTCCTAAGAGCATCTGAATTAAGCCGTAAGTCAGGGCGGTGAACATTCCCCAGGGAGTGCCGTATCTGTAAGCGATAATCAGAAGCGGCAGCATACTGCAAGCGGTTATACTTCCGCCATAAGGAAGCTCCAAAACCTTCACCAAACTGAGCACGGTTGCAATGGCTATCATTGCTGCGCTCTCAGTGAGCATTAACACCTTGTTGTTTTGCTTTTTTGTTTTTGTACTCATATAAACCACCTTTTTTATTTTTATAGACAAAACAGAAGCCGAATAAAAAAATCAGCACTGCATACCGGTCTGCAGTGCTGAATTAATATATCAGTAAGTCTACTCCCTACGCCGGCATTATCCGTATCAGGTTATAGGGTCAAAGAAGCGCTACATTCTCACTCTCAGCCGACTTGCCGTCAACTCCCCTGTTTTGCTTATTCAGTTTACTTTATCAGTTTATCAGAATTAATCCTTCTTGTCAACCTCAGCCTCAGAAGAATCCTCTTTGCCCTTTGAAAGCATCAGGTTTGCGAGGATACCGAGAATGAGAGCACAAGCAACAGTTGTGAGCTGAACGGAGCCAAAGGTAAGGCTGAATCCGCCGACACCTGTGATGAGGATAACAGATACAACAAAGAGATTCTTGTTCTGGTCAAGGTCAATCTTCTGTACCATCTTAAGACCGGATACTGCGATAAATCCGTAGAGTGCAATGCACACACCGCCCATTACGCAGTAAGGAATGGTAGAGAGGAATGCAACGAAAGGAGTGATAAATGACACGGCAACTGCAAGAACAGATGTAGCAAGGATTGTAACAACAGAAGCGTTCTTTGTGATAGCAACACAGCCTACAGACTCACCGTAGGTAGTATTGGGACAACCGCCTAAGAATGCACCGGCCATTGAGCCTACGCCGTCACCGAGAAGTGTTCTGTGTAAGCCGGGCTCAGTAAGAAGATCCTGCTCAATGATTGAAGAAAGGTTCTTGTGGTCTGCAATGTGCTCTGCAAATACAACAAAAGCAACGGGAATGTAAGCAACTGCGATAGTTGCTACGTAGCTGCCGCTAAGCTCGCCGAATGCGCCGAATGCCTTTAAGAAGGTAAGATCGGGAACAGAAACGAATGTGCTTACACCGAAGTCAGCAAAAATTGCGGTGATAGCATCGTAGTTGATAATCATTAAGTCTGTATTCTTTGTGAGAACACCTACAAGATAGAAAATTGAAGCTGCAAGGTAGCCTGCGAGGATACCGATGATAAAGGGAATTAGTCTCAGCATCTTTTTGCCGTATACGGAGCAAATCATAATAACAGCAAGGCTGACAAGACCGCAGACGATAGCAACATAGGGTGAGCCGGCTGTTTCACCGTCTACCATATAGTTGCTTTTGGAGAGATCGCCGACTGCGTTGCCTGCAAGAGAAAGACCGATAATTGCAACAATGGGTCCGATAACTACGGCAGGCATAAGCTTAGAAATCCACTTAACACCTGCAAACTTAACAATAATTGCGATAAGAACATAAACAAGACCTGCAAAAACAGCACCGAGAATAAGTCCGAGATAACCCAGACCTGCTGTGGATGCGCCTGCAAAAGCTGCAAACATAGGTCCGATAAAAGCAAAGGAGCTTCCGAGGAATACAGGGCTCTTGAACTTAGTGAAGAGCAGGTAAATCAAAGTACCTACGCCTGCACCCAAAAGTGCTGCTGCCTGGCTCATACCGTTTCCGATAATTGCAGGAACTGCAATAGTTGCAGCCATAATAGCCAAAATCTGCTGGAAGGCAAATACGATTACCTGTCCGAATTTAGGCTTATCCTTAACGCCGTAAATCATTTTCATAGGAATATTTCCCCCTTTTTATTTTTGAACCGCAAGCTGAATAAGTCTTCAGCACAGCAGATCATTTACTGTAAATTGACACGCTGTCCTCCGAGTCACACTCGTTAAGGTGAACAACGATTTCCTCCTCCATGGAGGTCGGTATATTCTTGCCTACAAAGTTGGGCTTGATAGGCAGCTCGGAATGGCCTCTGTCAACCAAAGCACAAAGCTGAATACGGGCGGGTCTGCCAAGGGACATTACCGCATCCATAGCCGCTCTTGCAGTACGGCAGGTAAAAATAACATCATCAACAAGAACGAGTGTCTTGCCCTCAACAGAGAAGGGGATATCGGTATCTGCAACCACATTCTCTTTACGGTTTCCTCGGTCATCTCTGTGCTGAGAGATGTCAAGAGCGCCTACCTCGGGAGTTTTGCCCTCAATTCGGCAGATATTCTCAGCAAGCCTGTGAGCAAGGGGCACGCCTCTTGTTCTGATTCCCACAAGGCAGAGGTTGTCAATTCCGCTGTTTTTCTCACATATCTGATGAGCGATTCTCAGCATCACTCTGTCCATATCTGATTTATCTAAAATCTGAGCTTTGAATGTCATAAATACCTCCGAAAAATAGAAAAACCTGTCTACACAGATGCAGACAGGATAAACTCAAAGCCTATAAATAGAGTCAAGCTAAAGCTTCATAATAAATCTTGTGGGCATCACAGTACCGCTCTTAAAGACAACACAATGTTAACACACTGTGAATTTGAAGTCAATAGATTATTAAAAAATTTGGCGAGTTTTCTGCACGGCTCAATTAACCTGACCCTATGAAAAACTGCTTTTCGGTTGACATTATCCATAAGTTGTATTACTATATTTCATATATTTTGATTTTTCTATAAACACGGAGGAAACAAATGAAGAATACAGAAAAAACCATGGACAAAATCGTAGCTCTCTGCAAAAACAGAGGCTTCGTATATCCCGGCTCGGAAATTTACGGCGGTCTTGCAAACACTTGGGATTACGGTCCTCTGGGCGCAGAGCTTAAAGGAAACATCAAGAAGGCTTGGCTCAAGAAGTTTGTTCAGGAGAACAAATATAATGTCGGTCTTGACTCCGCAATCCTTATGAATCCTCAGACTTGGGTGGCATCGGGTCATCTCGGCGGTTTCTCTGACCCCCTTATGGACTGCAAAAGCTGTAAAACCCGCCACAGAGCCGATAACCTCATTGAGGACTTTGACGGCACAAATGTTTCCGGCTGGTCAAATGAGGAAATGACAGCTTATATTAACGAGCACAACATTCCCTGCCCTGACTGCGGTGAGCACAACTTCACCGGCATCCGCCAGTTCAATCTTATGTTCAAAACCTTCCAGGGCGTTACCGAGGACAGCAAGAGCGAGATTTATCTCCGTCCCGAAACCGCTCAGGGTATTTTTGTAAACTTCCCCTCTATTCAGCGCACAAGCCGTAAAAAGATTCCCTTCGGTGTTGCTCAGATCGGCAAATCCTTCAGAAACGAAATTACTCCCGGCAACTTCATTTTCCGCGTTCGTGAGTTTGAGCAGATGGAGCTTGAGTTCTTCTGCAAGCCCGGCACAGACCTTGAATGGTTTGAGTATTGGCGCTCCTTCTGCCGTGACTTCCTCTATTCTCTGGGCATTAAAGAGGAAAACCTCAGACTCCGCGACCACTCCGCCGAGGAGCTTTGCTTCTACTCTAAGGCAACTACCGACTTTGAGTACCTCTTCCCCTTCGGCTGGGGCGAGCTTTGGGGCGTTGCAGACAGAACCGACTACGACCTTACCCAGCACCAGACCGTCAGCGGTAAGTCTATGGATTACTTTGACCCCACCGACAACACAAGATACATTCCCTATGTTATCGAGCCTTCCTTGGGCGTTGAGAGACTCTTCCTCTCAATCGTTACCGAAGCTTATGACGAAGAGGAGGTTTCCGAAGGCGACACAAGGGTTGTGCTTCGCTTGCATCCCTATCTTGCTCCCTTTAAGGCTGCTGTGCTCCCTCTTTCCAAGAAGCTCTCTGATGAGGCCGAGAAGGTAGCTGATGAGCTTTCAAAGCACTTTATGGTAGACTTTGACGATGCAGGCTCAATCGGTAAGCGTTACCGCCGTCAGGACGAAATAGGCACACCCTTCTCAATCTGCTATGATTTTGATTCTCCGGAGGATGGCTGCGTTACTGTCCGTGACCGCGACACAATGGAGCAGGTAAGAATTCCCGTTTCAGAGCTTACCGCCTACATTGAAGAAAAGCTCAAGTTCTGATTTTAGGTATCGGCACACATAATTCGCCCTGTTACATAAAAGCACCGCCGTGTTCAGCTTTGAACACGGCGGTTTTTCACTATACTTATCTTATTAATCAGCCTGCTGCGCCGATTGAGGAGTAGCACCAGAGAAGGTTTCTTGCTTTGAAATCAATGACCTGGGGATGATAATCCTCTGGACTGTTGAGTACCTCTTTTGCATCTGACAGCATCACACCTACTGTCAAATAACTTACTTCGGTAAATGTCATCAGCAAGTCCTCGCCGTAAACCATCTCTACTGCATCAACGGCATTCTGAAGATTTGCTATGGCAGTTTCCTTATCAACGGCTGTAGGCTCGGGCAAGGTGCCGCTCTCGTCTATTCCGAACTGAGTATCATAAACAGGCATATACTCGATAATATCTGCAATATACTTCTGAATAGCGGTTACATCCTTGATAGTGATATCGTAGTCTCTGTCAACATTTGCGTTGTTAATAATATAGTAATCAGACTCAACGAGGTTTACAAGATACTTCTGAATAAGCGTGCAATCCTTAATATTCACATTACCGTTGTTGTCAGCGTCGCCGAAATTCTGAAGATAGCTGAAGTTGAAGCCCGCTCTGACAGCCTCGTGCATAATATCCAAATAAGCTTTGGAGGCTATTTCAATAAACTCAATTGCATTTTCGTAATTAACGCCCTCATCCTCCGCTCTTTCAACAACGGAATTATATGCATTTATATAATTCTCGTAGCCGTCAAGGGTAGAAATCAGCGGTATACTTTCATCATCAACATAGTAATCGCCGATAAGCTCACTAATATCGAAGGGCTCTAAGGCGTCAATGCACCTGTCAATCTCATCAGACGCACTGCTGAAATCCATGGCAAGGAACAAATCCGAATAATCGCTGAGCATTCCCGACTCAACATAGCTTACAATATTCTGTAATTCTGAAAGGCTGTCTGAGGAATAGACTCCGAAAGAATTGTAGGCAATTTCAAGAGCATCGGAATATTTTTTTCCAAGCTCATACTTGAGCTCATCCCTTGAAACGCCGCCAAAAGAGTAGTACAAATCCTCTGCAGGAGCAGACTCTTCCTCTTTGGAATCGGTGAAGGCTTTGATTCTGAAGTTGCAGTTTACGCAGTCTTTGATGTCAAACCATTCGCCGCCCGAATACATAAACAGGCTCTCGCCGTATTCGGTATTCTTGGTATATCTGTCATCGAATACGACGCTGTCTATCGAGAACACTATGGGAATATCGGGGGTAGTTTCGTCATAAAGCTTAATAGCTACAACAAACTTTTCGCCTTTTTCAAGGCTAACCGGGGAGTCGAGATTTACTGTGTGATAACCCATATATTGCTCTGTGCCCTTTTTCGAGGCGACAGGCTCACCCTGAGGCATACCGTTTTCGTCTACTCCCCTGTAAATATCAATTTCATAGGTTAGGTTTTCGTTCTGAGTGAAGAAGCCTACTGCCTTGAGCACCTCTTCGTCCTTCCTTGCGGTGTAAACATTTGCCATTGTGCCGCCGCCTACAATACCTATAAGGTCATCATAATCGTCAAAGCAGGCGTCGGTATTGAAAATATCGTCATACTGATAGTTGTTGTCATAATTATCGGCGTACTCTAAGCTGTAAAATGAAACAGGGTAATTGTTTATGCTTGTATCTTCATAAGAAACCCAATAGTAACCGTTGTTGCCGCTTGATGTTCCCCAACTGTTTTTAATAAGCCATGCGCCGTCCTCATAAGGCATAACGCCGTTTACCTCGCAGTTCTCTCTGGGGTAGTTATCGTCCCAGCCAACAACTGCAACTGCGTGGTCAACTCCTATGAAAATATCAGAATTAAAGTAGGTGCTCGTAAACTCGTTAAGGGAGGAGGTTTCAAACTGAT